>JAKITM010000048.1 GCA_021648045.1 Lysobacterales bacterium | reverse complement strand
TACCGAGATCAATTTTTTCTTGATTGATATGAGTCAACCAGCGATGCTTGTGACGCTCGGCAAAGAAAAAGAATAAGCGTTTTACTTTGACACTCGTGCAAGTTTCCAGAAGTGGTTGCATGCGGCGCGGACTTAAATTAACCAATCCTTCCATAATGACATCCGCCATATGAAAGGTCTCTTTTTGAGGCAATTCGTCAAGCAGTTCAAGAAAAGCTCGCTCAGGCGTGGACATAACAAGTGGCCATTTCCATTGCCCCCAACGGCTTATTCCTAGTGCGCCACCTAAAGCCTCAGTCGTGGATATATGGTCATCGAGAAAAAGTGCCTGCGGAGGTATTTCGGTCTGGGGTAAATAACGCAAACGGTTATGAGAAATGAAGGCCTGCTCGATATCCAACTTAAATACCCATGCAGGTAACTTCTTATCGCAGTACAGATGAATGTTTTTTTGAGACTGCGACAGGTAGTGAGCATACCCCTGGAGCTCAAGCGCACTTCGACCACCAACAGATACAGGAAATTCAAGCAAGGTTTGCAGAGAAATTACTACCTGCTCCCAGCTCACTACACCGCGAGGACGACAAAACACACCCCGCACTGGCTGCGCCAGCCACCCCGCAGAAACATACTGACTACGTTGAGAGCGATAGTAGCCGCGCCGTTCTAGCCATGACGCATCGACAAGCAAGCCTTCGGGTAAGGCTTGCTCTAATCGGTTTAACTTGCTTCTTTTTTGCACACTCACAGTGAACAAATTAACATATTTATAAACCATTAACAAGTTTACATACTGTCGATTTTGCACAGTTTTAGTGTACATATATGGATATAGTTAAACCTAATATACAAATATCGATGCCAAAATGCAGGTTTTGGAATGGTAATCCTCCTATTTTTAGCAGTCGCCAAAAGTGGAGTTAAGCCATTATGGCCAGTTTGTGTGTGTGTGTGTGGGCTTAGCTCTTTCTCTTGATTGGCGAGAATATTCTACTTTTTAGTTTGATTGATTTTTGGGGGGATTACCGGGTGAGTCGGTCTATTTGAATAGTAATTCTTGTTTATTTATCTTAGAGGCATAATACAACGGTAATACCAATGCACTTTTATTCTCAAGTGAACCCGTTGAGCCAATCAACTTTATTGTTGTTTGAGGGTGGTATCTATCAACATAAACCCCCAATGATTTAGCTCGCGTGCGTTTCCCACTTTTCACTTCCACAGGCACAATACTGCCATCATCACACTTATATAAAAACTCCACTTCTGAACGAGCATATTCCCATGAATAAGTAGGGGAACCAGCTTGGACAATCAATTCATTTTGTACAAAATTTTCAGCGATATAGCCTTTATAGTTAAAACCTTGATCACGATGCTCTTTATAAGAAAGCCCAAGCATGTAACCCAGCAAACCAACATCAAATAAAAACAACTTAAAAATATTATCCTTCGCAATCGCCGCCAAAGGCGAAGAAGGCTTGCAATTTATTGGATGGCATCGCGATAAAAGCCGACAGCTTTCTAGCCAGTTAATAGGGCCAGCTAAGTCTTGATATCGATTCTTTTTCTCGATCACGCTTTTAAATTTAAATCGATTAACAGAATCATCAATATTTTTAGATAACTGAAGCGGAATATTTTTAAAAACAGCTTGAATATGCTGTGCTGAAATCTTGTTAGAATACTTACCAAAATCACGCTCATAGCCAGCAATAAGAGAAGCGTGGATTTGAATGATTTTTTTTGTACGCTCTAAAACCCCCACCTCATTTGTACTTTCAAACCAACTTCTTACCGCCTCAGGCATACCACCAACAAAGTAATAATCTAACAACAAAGAAAATAACTTAGCATGAGCCACTTTGCCCATATTCATCTGCTCAAACGCCTTTATAAGTGCCGCTTGCTTTGATGCCCAAATAAACTCCTCAAATGTCATTGGATAAAGGTTCAGCAGCTCCACCTTGCCAACAGGAAATGAGCTCAACAATCCAATATTAGAACCAGAAGCACAAACAAACATCTGCGGGTATTGCTCAGCAAAAAACTTTAAAGAATTAACCGCCGCCTGGCACTCACCGATCTCATCAAAAATAATCAATGCCTTTTCTTTATCTATTGATACATTTAGCTCAAGCTCAATATTATTGACGATATCATCAGGGCTTAACGAATCAGCAAAAATACTAGCTAAACCGGGTTGCTCAAGAAAATCTAAACGGATAATCTGCTCAAAGTGCTGACCAAACAGCACCTCCAAAAGGTAAGACTTACCTGTTTGCCGCGCACCATCCAGCAAAACAGGCTTTCTTGTAGCACTGTTTTTCCAAACAAGTAACTTATCTAATATCAACCTTTTCATTTTTTATCATCCACTGCAGAATAAAACACACTTTTATGCGCATTTAAACGCACATATAACACACTTATGTGCGCATTTAAATGCTAGATTAACACATTTTTATGCTTTACAAGCTTGTGCTGTTAATACATGATATTTTAGACTACAGCTGAGGGGTAATCCCCATTACTAACCTAATGCCATAGTTGATTCAGGCCAATGTGCCGATTTTATGAGCTTACTTCTTTTTTTGGTTTGCGAGAGCATTCTATTTTTCAGTTTGATTGTTTTTTTAGGGGGGTACCATACGAACTTTTAAGCCCTCTATCCGCTCGCGAATGAACCTGATTAGCTTGGTTGAATCAGGCATCTCAGCCTCGACATCATGCAGGCACGAGAGTGTTTTATCCGCAATGGTCATCACTCGCTTCAGCACCATCGGCCTGGATAATCCTGCCTCCTTGGCAAGCTTTTCAAAATGACGCGCATAAACATCATTTGGCTTATACTTGCCGCCAATCTTCATCGCCATTTTGGTGGCTAGTTCTGGGTAGTAGAGCGTACATAACAGATCATATAATGGGGCTATCCGTGTCTGTCCCGCGCTATAGAGCAGCGAGAAGTTCTTTCCGTGCGCATCATTGTTACCGATCAGACAATTGAAAATCACCGCATCGAGCAAATGCGGCAAATCTAGTGCAGGAACGGCTGATACTGAACGCAGCAAATCAAAAGCCTGCTCAATAGAAACACCACCCTCATTTTGGTATTTCATCTCTGACACAATACCGAGCGCCTGACAAAAGTCCTCTTGATGCAAGCGCTGAATTCCGTGTTCACCAATTAGTCGATCATAACGCTCAACAGATAGCACCTGCATGTCTTCTACAGTTAGTATCTCGACCTCAGCAACAGGCAATCCAATCGCTTTCGCCAGTTTCATACAAACAGCTTCATTGAGAACCGTGTCTTCAAAGCGCTCAATCGCCGGCTTTAAAATATGCGTACTTGGCGCACCATTCAGCGGTATCGCAAAACCTTCCTTCGAGCGGTGAAGCGTGATCTTATCTTGTGCCCCGGCCAGCGAAAGGCGGATGCCTTCTTCCCCGGCAAGTAAGGGGCGTTTAGGTAAATCTCTTAATACCTCTGCCAAACCTTCTTCTGATAAAGCTTTGTAGTCTGGTGCATCTGTAACTAATGGCTGCCCCTCAGACAGGAAAGTCACAGCACCAGCACATTCGCCGCCAATTTCTGCGAGCATGGCAAAGTCGTTCCTAGCGCTGATACCCAGGTTTTTAGCAATGCGCTCACGCTTTGCTTCCTCGGGTAAGATACCACCAAAATACCCATGGCAATCAGGGTTTAAAAAGGGCTCAGTTTGCAAAGGCAAAGACTGAGATAAGGGAACTGCCTGTGAATTTTCTAACCACTTAGCCGCATAGGCAAAGCCCAGTTCACCACTATCATTCTGGCTTAGCTGCCCAACAAAATGCTCAAGCAAATATACATCAAGTTTTCGTTTCATTTACCGCTTCTCACTCAAAGAAGGTGGTGTGAGCTGTACCTTGATACCCAGCGCTTGCAACACCGTCAGAACTTTGGCGAGCTGGCAGGTCGGCTTGCCCTTCTCAAGGTCAATAATAAACCGCAGCCCTGTCCCTGAAGTTAGTGCCAAGTCTTTCTGCGTAATACTCAACGCTTTGCGTGTTTTTCGAATGGCTGTGCCTATATCCTGTGATGTTTGTATCATAACATGCCTCAATTAATTCCCGATCGGTAACATTAACATGATTCCAATCAAGAATGCAACAAACATTCCCGCTCGGTAATTTTTAGAAATATAGTACTATATAGCAATATATTGTTCCCGTTCGGGAACTATAACACCGGAAAAACACAATAAGCTCAGCAGGATCCACCAAGTGCATATGATATTCCGGTTAATTTGAACACCGATCCCGGAAAAACCGAAAAAGTGTTCAGATAAAACCAGAATCAGCGTTCACATTGGGCCGGAATATGCATAAGAAATATGCATAAAGTAAACCATTGATCGCTATAGGGCACAATACAGTTGATTAACCAAAGGTCATTTTGTATCAATTTGGCCTTCAGGCTTTCATCTGTACCCAAAAGCAGACTGAAGGTCAAAACAGGCCATTATAATTGTCGCCAAACCAGCCAGGTTAATTGTCGTCTAACACATAATGTAACTCCGTATCCATACCCGTAATATTTAGTTTGAAAAATATATTAAAACTTACATGAGTCGACTACATCATTCAGCATCAGAAGAACTTTCATCATTTAGTTCATTGAACTTGGCCGCCATAGTGGGGTTACGCCGCGTCAGTTTCTTGATCGTTACATCCTGTGCCTTGTTATTTGCAAGGCGAAGGTTCCGGTCTGTACTCAGCAAGGCATCCTTAGTTTTCTGCAGATGGTCGATGGATTTATCAATTTCATCAATGGCTGTTTGAAATTTACTGGAAGCAAGGTCATAGTTCTTCCCGAATGCGGCCTTGAATTTATCGAGGTCGTTTTCAAAGCTCGTTATGTCCACGTTCTGCGCTTTAACAAGCGCCAGCTCTGTCTTGTATTCGAGTGATTTCATTGCCGCATTACGCAGTAGCGTAATGATTGGAAGAAAGAACTGCGGCCGCACAATGTACATCTTGGGGTAGCGGTGAAACACATCGACTATGCCAGAGTTGTAGAGCTCACTGTCGGGTTCGAGCAGCGACACCAGCACGGCATACTCGCAGCCCTTCTCTGTACGGTCTTTGTCCAGCTCCTTTAAAAAATCTTCGTTCTTTTTCTTAGTTGCTGTGGTATCGATTTCATTTTTCATTTCAAACATAATCGAAACAATCTCGGTACCGGCTTCGTCTGAGTCACGAAAAATGTAGTCGCCCTTGCTGCCGGTCCGGGCATCGTTATCTTTTTCGAAATAGGCCCTCGGGAACGCGGTGGCTCGAATACGATTAAACTCGGTATCGCAGTGCTGCTCAAGGGTTTCGCCGACCATCTTGGTCGATAGGCGGGCCTTCATATCCCGGAGGCGCTCAATCGCATCGTCACGATCCTTTATCTGCGTCTCATACTTGTCCTTTAGCGTGGTCTCGGCAAGTTGTTTTTCAAGTTTGGCTAGCTTGAGGCCGCTTTTCAACTCGTCGCGCTCCTTCTCAACTGCACTGACTGCGCCGGTAATTGCGACCTTCTGCTCAATTTGAGTAGCATCGAGTTTGGCTTTTAGATTCTGGATTTCACTATCTTTTGCTGCAGCAGTCTCCTGTAGTTCCTTGGCAAGCTTCGCATTTGCAAGCTCAGCAGCTGCTTGGTTATCGCGCTTAGCCTGTTCAAGCTCGTTAGCCAGGGCATCCCGCTCTTTTTCAACTTCGCCCAGCGCCTCGGTTACAGCTAGTTTCTTCGTCACTTCACCGGTATCTAATTTGGCTTTTAAGGATTGAATCTCGGCATCCTTGACGGCAGCGACCTCTTGCATTTCGCTACCGACTTCACTCTTGGCGAGCTCTACCGCATTCAGTTTTTCTTTCTCGGCCAGCTCAAGTCGTTCGTGTAACTGCTGCTCAAACTCACCATCGCGAACCTGCTTTAGAATGTCTGCATACCCAGCCTCATCGATTTTAAATGCTTTATCGCAGTGCGGACATATAATTTCATGCATGTCTTACTCTCCCGTAAATGACGAATATTTACGTTACATACCGTGATGCTTTACGGCCTTCAGTGGTCTTCAAATAGCGCCTAACGACCTGCGTAACTGGTGCGTAGGATAGCGTAGCATCCGTTTTATGCGCTTATATTGCGGCGATTTCATTGTTTATAAATCTCTTCAGCTTAGGAATAAACATACTCGCTTTTGACATGATTTCCTTTTGATCTTCAGGTGACAGGGCATGAAGATAGCCATTTCTTAATTGCCGTACTGATTTGCTGTACCGCTTACCTGCTCCACCTTGGAATAAACTTGATATATTTGTTTCTAGCATTGTGATATTGAAATATTTTAATGCCGCCTTGAGGGTGTTTATTTGGAGCTGGTCTCTGCCGGATTTATTCGTATCTGTGCGATAGTAATGTTGTAATTTCTTAGAAAATACTTCCGACTGGATATACACACCAATAAATTCACCGACCACCCCTTGGCATGAAAACCCTGGGTCTAGTGCATGAACTGCCTTTAGTTCTTTGTTTCTTGCCAACCTTAGAGCTTCGTGTTGTTTATCACTTTTCTTTTTCATGTAGCTCATCTATTCATTTAGCAACACACTGTTGGTTTACATTCAAATATGCACCATATTTCGATATATTTAAACTTAAAACCACACCCATATTTAAGCGATACTATCGTATCTCAATCAATATAATAGCAGCTTTTCCCTAGTTCAACATTCAATGTAAACGCTGGTATAAGTTTGAGTGCAATTCAACAACCCGCCGGAAGTGATACTCGACAGCACCATTTTTTTGGGCGCTTTCACGGACATATTCTCTCCGCCATCACTTAACTGTCATCACAATGGGATTTTTCCCACCTAACAACTATGAGCGCACGCCTTAGAGTTTCAGCATGTTAGAGCAATAATTCTTGGATTCAAGAGAAACAATTTTTCAGAAGTGCTTTTTTAGGGCACTATTCAGTAGATCTAAATTGAATAACTATATAAAGAAGAATTTAAAAAAGAACAGATAGCTGGAGCAATTACAGAAATTTTTATTTCTACTTTTAAGGGTTGGGAAGGATACACAAGGATTAATAAAGGCCGATCAAAAGCTTACATTTCCGTTTCCGAAATATTACCTGATAAGAAAAAACTTTGGGATCAACCGATGGATAAACTCGAAGGTTGCATTATATGTGAACTGAAGAAATTTACAGCTAAGTCAAAAAAATTCAAAATTTAAGTTTACATACTGGGAGGCTTTTGAATGAGCAAAGTAAGAACACCTATATGTGTATCAATACAAGGGTACCCCCCGTGAGAACAGTCAACAAACACCCAAGCACCGCTAAGTGATTGGGTTTCTTGTCGAGTTTTGGTAGCGGGGCAAGATTTGAACCTGCGACCTTCCCGAAAGTTATGAAATGCGACCGACTTTCGTCGGGCTCATAACCCGAAGGGTACGGGAACTAGGCAATAAAAAACCCAATGACCGTCAGGCCATTGGGTTTACCACAAAGTGGTAGCGGGGGCAGGATTCGAACCTGCGACCTTCGGGTTATGAGCCCGACGAGCTGCCAGACTGCTCCACCCCGCAACATCTGGACGGCAATAATATAGATTTATCGGGTAATTAGCAAGCGCCTTTTGCGTTTATTGTGTAAATAACCTTACCTTAGTTCAAACTCATAACCGCACTTGCCGAAAGTTTCTTCTAATCCCTTTAAAATACTGCCATACATGCAGCAATAAGCGGCGCTGAGAAGATACCTAAAACCAGCATTAGTAACGCATTTACAGACAAAACAGCACGGAAATCCGAAGGAACTTGTATCGGGGTTTCGTCTTTGGCTTTATCGAAATACATGATTTTGATAACCCGCAGATAGTAGTAACCGCCAATAACTGAGAACACAACCGCTAGCAGGGCTAACCAAATCAAGCCAGCATCTACCACTGCCTGGATGACCAGCCATTTGGCGAAGAAACCGACGAAGACTGGTATACCGGCCATTGAAAGCATAAATGCAGCAAACATTGCGGCAAACCAGGGGTTGCGCTGATTCATGCCTCTATAGTCACTTAGGTTTTCAGCTTCTACACCTTTGCTCGACATAAAGATAACCACACCGAAAGCACCGGCAGACATCAAGGCATAGGTGATGACATAAAACATACTGGCACCGAAACCGGCGGCGGTACCGCTGAGCAGGCCGAGCATAACAAAGCCCATATGCGAAATTGTTGAATAGGCCAGCATTCGTTTGATGTTTTGCTGTGCTAGAGCGGCGAGATTGCCAAGCACAATGGATAACACGGCGACTACAATTAGCATGCCCTGCCAGTCGTGATGCAGCGATGAGAGACCATCTTGCAGCAGGCGAATTGCCATGGCAAAAGCCGCGAGCTTAGGCATGCTGCTGATAAATAGAACCACTGGAGCCGGGGCACCCTCATAGAGATCAGGCACCCACATATGAAATGGTACTAGACCAAATTTAAACGCCATTGCTACTACCATGAAGATCAGTCCGAAGACCAATATCATATTGTCACTGCCCTGCTCTGCTGCGGCTATTGAAATTTCGCTAATTTGTAAGCTGCCGGTAGCACCGTATACCATCGACATGCCGTACAGCAGAAAACCTGACGCCATAGAGCCAAGAATAAAGTATTTCATCGCAGCTTCAGATGATCTTCGATCATCGCGTTTTAATGCAACCATTGCATACAGTGACAGCGCCATTAATTCCAAGCCCATGTATACGGTTATCAAGTTAGCGGCTGAAATCAGCACCATGGCGCCGAGCAAAGCAAACATCGCTAATGAGTAAAACTCGCCACGATACATATTAAATTGCTTTAAATAATGGCGGCTATACACAAACACCAAAATCATAGTCAGGTAAGCAAATACCTTGAGCAAGTCGCCCATACCATCGCGGATTACAGTATCGGCAAATGCCATTACTGTGCCCGTTGCTTCCAATGCCGGATGTCCGCGCAGGGTGATGATGGCAGCCAGTGCCATTGTAAGGATAGAAACTAGATGAAGGATGCCACGGCGTTGCGGACTAAGAAACAGGTCCAGCATCAACAAGCTACAGGCCATTATTAGGACTATGAGTTCCGGGGCTACAATTTGCAGATCTTGCAGATTCATATTAAATTATCTTCGTTTGAGTGATTTGCTGCAGCAGATGTTCTACTGAAACATGCATTACATTCAACAGGGGTTGTGGATACAGGCCAATGGTTAAAACCGCTACGGCCAATACCGTAAGAATGAAAACTTCACGCGAATTAATATCACGCAATCGGGAAACATTTTCGTTTTTGACTTCACCAAAGAACACGCGTTTTACCAGCCAAAGGTTGTAAGCCGCGCCCAGAATTAATGTGAAGGTGGCAAAGAAAGCAATCCAGATACTGGCATTGAATGAGGCCAGAATAACCATGAACTCACCGACGAAACCTGAGGTTCCCGGTAATCCCGCATTAGCCATAAAGAATAATACCGCAAACATGGTAAACCAGGGCATTACATTGGCAACCCCGCCGTAATCGGCGATATCGCGGCTGTGCATTCGGTCATAGAGCACACCGACCACGAAAAACAGTGCGCCGGAGATAAAGCCGTGCGAAATCATCTGCATCATCGCACCTTCTACACCCATTGCCGCACCGAAGCCATCAGGCGATGCGCGGAAGATAGAGAAGGCGATAAACAGACCGAGGGTAACAAAGCCCATATGGGTAATAGAAGAATAAGCGATCAGTTTCTTCATATCGGTTTGTACTAAAGCTACAAAACCAATATAGACCACCGCAATCAAGGATAAGCCGATAACCACCCAGTCCAGCATGTTGCTGGCATCTGGGGTTATTGGCAGGCTGAAGCGAATAAAGCCATAACCACCGACTTTAAGCATAACAGCTGCCAGAATTATTGAACCACCGGTAGGTGCCTCTACATGCGCATCAGGAAGCCAGGTGTGGACTGGCCACATCGGAATTTTAACTGCAAAGGCTGCCAGCATACCGAGAAAAATCCACTTTTGCTCGGTCATGCTCAAGCCCAGATCATGCCATTCTAGAATATTAAAGCTACCGGACTGCAAATACAGGTAGATCAGGCCGATCAGCATAAACACTGAACCGAGGAAGGTATACAGGAAGAACTTAACTGCCGCATACACCCGGTTCGGGCCGCCCCAGACACCAATCAATAGGAACATTGGCACTAACATGGCTTCGAAGAAAACATAAAAGAGTAAACCATCCAGCGCTGCAAACACACCGGTAAGTGCAGCTTGCAGGACTAAAAATGCCGCCATATATTGATGCACGCGGTCTTTGATGACTTCCCAGCCCGCCACAATCACCAATACACCGAAAATTGTGGTTAGCAGTATCAACGGCATTGAAAAACCGTCAACACCAAGGTGATAGTTAACATTGAATACCGGAATCCAAGCTTTCAATTCGGTAAATTGCATGGCAGCCGTGGTGCTGTCGAAACCCGTCCAAAGCTGCAGTGATAACAGCAAGGTGACCGATGCCACCAACAGAGCCAGCCAGCGAGCGAGCGCTGGACGCTGATTGCCAGCCAGCAATACCACCACCGCACCCAATAGCGGCAGCCAAATAAGGATGCTCAGGAGCGGCAAGCTTGTAGTCATTGTGTTTTCCATTGTTTTATCTCTGTGTTACCGGCCTAAACCAGCAACCAGGCTCCCAGCAAACCGATTAAACCGATAATCATGGCGAAAGCATACTGATAGAGGTAGCCAGTTTGAAACTTCCGTACGCGTTCTCCCAGTTTGCCGATAAAGGCAGCAGTACCATTCACTGCAATACCATCTATCAGACCTGCATCACCGCGTTTCCACAAACCATTACCAATACGGATAAAGCCACGGGCAAAAACTTTGTTATTGAAATCATCAAAGTAATATTTGTTTTCCAGTAACGAGTAGAGACCAGAGAAGCGTTTTTTCATGCTCTCAGCCAACTGGGGTTTGAACAGATAAAACCAGGTTGCCAATGCAAAGCCTGCAATCATTAACCAGAATGGTGCAGTTTGTACCGAATGAAGAGCTAAAGCTGTAGCGCCGTGGAAATTTTCTCCCAGTGCGGCAACCACATCGTTTTGTTCGCTAACTTTAATCGCATCATCCAACCAGCCACCGAAAAGTATGGGTTTAATCGTGAAATAACCGATTAATACCGATGGAATCGCCAGTAATACCAGCGGTATGGTGACCACCAATGGGGTTTCCTGCATATGCTCTTCAGTGTGTTTGTCCATTCGAGACTTACCGTGGAAAACCAGGTACAGCAGACGGAAGCTATAAAACGCGGTTACCACCACACCGAGCAAAACTGCCCAATAAGCGAAACCACTGCCGAAGCGAGTCGCCCCACCTACCGCTTCGATAATCATGTCTTTGGAGTAAAACCCTGAGAAAAATGGGAATCCAATTAACGCCAATGTGCCGAGCACGGAAGTAATCCAAGTCACTGGCATCCAGCGTTTAACTCCACCCATTTTGCGCATATCCTGTTCGTGATGCATGGCGATAATAACCGAGCCTGCGGCCAGGAATAACAAAGCTTTGAAAAACGCATGGGTCATCAGGTGAAAGATAGCTGCGGAATAAGCCGATGCACCCAAGGCAACGGTCATATAGCCCAGTTGCGACAGGGTGGAATATGCAATAACCCGCTTAATGTCGTTCTGGACAATGCCAATCATACCCATTGCCAGAGCAGTAAAGCCACCGATAATAAGCACAAAGCTAAGTGCTGCATCAGAAAGCTCAAATAATGGCGACATACGGGCCACCATAAATATACCTGCCGTTACCATGGTAGCGGCATGGATTAAGGCCGAAATTGGGGTTGGGCCTTCCATTGAATCGGGCAACCACACATGCAAGGGTGCTTGCGCTGATTTACCCATCGCCCCAATAAACAGACCGACACAGATAAAGGTAATAGCAGACCATTCAATGCCACCAAATACAGCGATGGTTTCATTAATCTTAGAAGGTGCCGCTGCAAATACCTCAGCGTAATCCAAAGTGCCGAATACCGACATAATTGCGGCAATACCCAATAAGAAACCAAAGTCGCCTACCCGGTTAACCATAAAGGCTTTCATGTTGGCAAAGATGGCGGTTTCTTTTTTGTACCAGAAACCAATCAGCAAATAAGATACCAGCCCAACCGCTTCCCAAGCAAAGAATAGTTGCAGAAAGTTATTCGACATTACCAACACCAGCATGCTGAAAGTAAACAACGCAATATAGCTGAAGAAGCGTTGATAGCCGGGGTCATCACGCATATAGCCAATGGTATAAATATGCACCATTAGTGATACAAAAGTTACCACCACCATCATCAAACTGGTTAAGTGGTCAATCAGGAAGCCCACCTGGAAGGTGACTGAGTCGCTGATTCCCCAAGTATACAGGTTATAGTTCATGCTCTGCATACCGTCATATATCTGCATTTTAAGAATCAATGCAGATAAGACAAACGCCCCGCCAACGCCCAAAATAGTGACGATATGAGAACCGGTACGGCCAACCTGATTTCGCAACAGCCCAGCAATTAAAGCGCCGGCCAATGGCAGCAGAGGTATCAATAATATTATGGTTTCAACTTTCATTCTAATTAACCACGATTAACCTTTTAGGTCATCCAGATCAGCAACATTAATGCTGCTGCGGTTGCGGAACAAGACGATCAGTATTGCCAAACCAATCGCCACTTCTGCAGCCGCAACAGTAAGGATAAAGAATACAAATACTTGGCCATCCGGATTACCAAGAAAACGCGAAAATGCAATAAAATTCATATTCGCTGCCAGCAGCATCAACTCAATCGACATCAGTAAAATAATGATGTTTTTCCGATTAAGGAATATCCCGGCAACACCCAAGCACAATAAAATTGCACCGAGGGTTAAATAATGCGTAAGACTAACCATCAGTTTTTCTCCACACCTTCAACTGGCATATCTACAAGTTCGAGGCGGTCGCGCTTATCTGCGCTAATTTGTTGTGGCACAGATTGGGACTTTACGCCTTCACGCTCACGCATTGATAAGGCAACGGCTGCAACAATTGCAACCAACAATACAACACCGGCAATTTCAAATTGCCACAAATATGCGGTGAATAATCGCTCGCCTATTTCGGCAGTGTTACTGTAGCCCTGTTCGTGGGGAACAGGTATGGGGTAGTTATCAATACCGGTTTGGTTTTTATACCAAAGTACCATCAGCACTTCTGCCAGCATGACTAATGCCACGCCTATTCCCAGCGGTAAATTTTTAACAAAACCCTCACTTACCCGTGACTGACTGATATTTAGCATCATCACTACAAACAAGAAGAGCACCATTACTGCACCCACATAAACCAATACCAAGATGATACCGAGGAATTCAGCTTCCAATAAAATCCATAATGCAGCAGCACTGAAAAATGTCAGAATCAGATAAAGAATGGCATACACTGGGTTGCGCACACTAATAACCATGGTCGCAGCCGCCAGCATAATGATTGAGAATAAGTAAAAAAAGATTTCCTGTATGGTCATGTCAATTACCTGTAAGCGGCGTCCTGTTGTCTGTTTTTGCTGATGCTTTCTTCAAAACGGTCACCCAGCGCCAGTAACTGTTGTTTGTCCAGTACGCTTTCTTTGGGGTCTTCCATATGGTAATCCGCAAAGTCTGTCAGCACGATAGAATCTACCGGGCAGGATTCCTCACAAAAGCCACAAAAAACGCATTTAAATAGATCAATTTCGTACAGCGTTGTCCGCCGGGTTCCATCATCACGCATTTCCGAATCGATAGTAATTGCCAAGGCAGGACAAGCCGCCTCGCATAATTTACAGGCAATGCAGCGCTCTTCCCCGTTAGGGTAGCGTCGAAGTGCTGGAATTCCGCGAAACCGGTTGGACTTAGGTATTTTTTCTTCCGGATAAAATACCGTGACCTTGGGCTTGAACATATGTTTGATGGTGACGCTGAGCCCTTGAAAAAGCTCGATCATCAGCAAGGATTTGAAATAGCGAACGATTTTTTTCATTACATCAGGCTCCGCGTACCACAATTCCGTTAAATACAAATAGCGCCGCTACCAGCATCCAAACCATGGCGATGGGTATGAATATCTTCCATCCTAAGCGCATTACTTGATCGTAACGGTAACGCGGGAAGGTCGCCCTTATCCAGAGGAAATTAAACATAAAGAAAATCAGTTTTGCCAAAAACCAGAAAATACTTGAATCCCTTAACCATGAATCCCCGAGGAATGCCCAGCCTTCAAAGGGTGATAACCAACCGCCAAAAAAGAAGATCGCGGTGAGTGCTGACATTAATATCATATTGGCATATTCAGCCAAGAAAAAGACCGCAAATGAGGCACCAGCATAATCCACATGGAAACCGGCAACAATTTCTGACTCGCCTTCGGCCATATCGAAAGGCGCACGGTTGGTTTCAGCCAATGCGGATATGAAAAAGATAAGAAACATTGGCAACAACGGCAGCCAATACCAATCCAACATGCCACCAGACTGTGCGTTTACAATAGCCTGTAGGTTAAGGCTGCCCGCCAGAATCATTACTCCCAGCAGAGAAAAACCCAGCGCAATTTCGTAAGAAACCATTTGTGCCGCTGCGCGCATTGCACCCAGCAGTGCATATTTAGAATTGGAAGCCCAGCCGGCGAGGATAATGCCGTAAACCCCCATTGAGCTGAGCGCCAAAATATACAACACACCGGCATTCAAATCGGCCCAAACCAAGCCATCACCTACCGGCACCACAGCCCATACCCCGAAGGCAGGTGCAATTGCCAGTATTGGCGCTATTAAAAACAGATAACGGTTGGCTTCTTTTGGCAGGATAATTTCTTTTAGTAGCAGCTTAATAACATCGGCAAACGGCTGAAACAACCCCAAAGGACCAACCCGATTAGGTCCAATGCGCGACTGCATTGCCCCGATTACTTTGCGCTCAGCGTAAGTATAATAAGCAACCAGCAATATTAACGGCAGTAGCGTAAATAAAACAATTCGAAATAACAGCCAGGCAAATTCAAGGATAGCATCCATTATTTAGCCTCCACTTCGATTACGGCCCAGGCAGATCCAAGCTCTGCCGTTTCTGCCAGCGCTGCTGGCAATAACACCCCACCTATTGCGATTGATTCATCTGCTAGCAGTTCCAAATTGACATTCGTGCCACCTTGGCTTGCAGTAACGGTTGCTCCCGAGTTCAAGTTAAGTCGTGAAACATCTGCGGGGTTCATATTAATAATCGCCTTGCTTGCCAAGCTGGTAGCTTGCAATGCTTCGGACTGGCGACATTCGGCATTCACAGAATAAATACCTACTTCACCCAAGCGCTGTAAACCTTCTGCCTTGTTAATATCCTCAAATGCTGTATCAGCACGGCCGGATGCACACTCATCAGGCATTTCCAGGCTGTTCAGATTGCTGAAGTCAAAACCATCTAGACCTAACTGACTACCGAGACGATGCAAAATTTTCCAACCCGGCTTGCTCATTCCAGGGGCTTTTGAAGCTGCAGTTACATGTTGTAACTGACCATCAAAACTCAACAAACTGCCTTCCGATTCTGCGGTAGCAGCCAGTGGTAAAATAACATCGGCATTGGCTAGTATTGCATCAGAATTAAAGCTACTTACAGCCACTACTTTCGCACTGGCGAGTGCGGCTTTTGTAGCTATC
>JAKITM010000047.1 GCA_021648045.1 Lysobacterales bacterium | reverse complement strand
TTAGAAACCAGTCCGGCAATCAGATAGCTCATGGCACAGCGATGATCGCCGCAAGCATCCACCTCGGCAGCGGTAAAGCGAAAAGCTGAACTGCCATGTAAATCAAAACCATCTGCGCACTCTTCCACCACTACCCCCATTTTTCCTAAGCCATCAGCCATCACACTAATCCGGTCGCTTTCTTTAACCCGCAATTCTGCGGCTCCGCGCACCCGGGTTACACCGTCAGCCAAACTGGCAGCGATCATTAGTATCGGGAATTCATCTATCATTCCCGGCACCCAGTCCGGTGGGACATCGATGCCTTTTAGGTTGGAGCTGCGAATACGCAGGTCAGCTACCGCCTCACCGCCCTGCTCACGGGTATTAAACACTTCGATATTGCCCCCCATTTGAGAAAGGGCATCAAGCAACCGGGCTCGCGTCGGGTTAATACTAATATTTAAAACTGTTATATCAGATCCGGGTATTATCAACGCGGCGACAATTGCAAATGCAGCCGATGAAATATCCGCAGGAATAGCCATGTTTAATGGCGCCAGCGATGTGCTTGCGGATAACTTCACACAATCTCCGCTAACATCGATAGCCGCGCCTTGTGCCCGTAACATGCGCTCACTATGGTCCCGTGACAGCGCTGGTTCGCAAACACTGATTTCAACCCCCGAACATAAGCCAGCCAGCAACAGACAGGATTTTACCTGTGCGCTGGCAACCGGGCTTTGATAGGCAAGAGGTTTAAGGCCGTCAGATGCGGCGATTAATAAAGGCGGGCAGCCGTCAACGGCGTGGATATCTGCACCCATCAGTGATAGTGGTCGAATAATTCTTGCCATTGGCCTGCTGCTGAGTGATTTGTCCCCGTATAATTCGCAATTAAACGGTTGAGCCGCTAACACCCCCGCCAGCAAGCGCATAGCCGTTCCGGAGTTACCCATATCCAGGCGACCATCGGCCGGTGCTGATAAGCCCTTTAAACCCACGCCTGTAATTTTAAGCGTGCCGGCTTGATCATCAACTTTTGCACCCAACGCTATACAGGCCGAAAGTGTTGCCAGGGTATCTTCAGCACGCAGAAAGCCGTGAATGGTGCTTTCGCCTTCAGCTAATAAAGAAAAAATAGCCGCCCGATGAGAAATAGACTTATCCCCTGGGGGTTGAAACTCCCCTGATAAACCCCTCGTACAGGGTTGAAATACAATTGTGTCGCTCATGCTATCACTCACTTAATCCTGATTCAGGAATACACATCTGCAAGCGCTGCAAGCAGAGTTGCGTTTTGCTCTTGCGTGCCAATAGTGATGCGTAAATGCTGATCTAAGCCATAATTCCCTACCGGGCGAACGATCACTGATTTTCTTAGCAATGCATCATAAATCGGCATCGCCTCCCGCTGCATATCCACCAAAATAAAATTACCTGCCGATGGAATCACACCCAGCCCGAGGTCAAGCAAGCCGGAGCGTAATTGCTGCATACCCCGGTCATTTACCGCTTTTGTGCGGGCGAGAAAATCCGCATCTTCCAGCGCTGCTTCAGCCGCCAGCAAAGCTAGCCCGTTAACATTGAAAGGTTGGCGTACACGATTTAAGACTGCCGCAACCTGTGGGTTTGAGAGTGCATAACCTACACGCATGCCCGCGAGGCCATAGGCCTTGGAAAAAGTGCGCGTAACCACTAAATTTGGGAAATCAGCAAGCCAGACAGCGGCATCACTGCCCTGCCCCTCACCGGCATATTCAAGATAGGCTTCATCGATTATTACTAGACAGGTCTCCGGCACATTGGCGACAAAGTCGCGCAAGGCTACATTATCAAGCCAAGTGCCGGTGGGGTTGTTCGGGTTGGCTACAAAAACCAAACGGGT
Organism: Lysobacterales bacterium; assembly: GCA_021648045.1. Lineage (GTDB taxonomy): Bacteria > Pseudomonadota > Gammaproteobacteria > Xanthomonadales > SZUA-36 > SZUA-51. The sequence continues at coordinate 14,229 of JAKITM010000047.1, read as the reverse complement.
ATTGGCATCTATTCGATCAGTCATTGCCTGTAAGTCATGACCCAAAGGCATATCGCTATCAGCAGCCAGTGCCGGGGCAATTCGTGCCTCTGCGCCCGCTGCTTGGGTTGCAATGGGATAAACCGCAAAACAATATTCGGAAAACACCGCATTATGCTCAGGACTAAGCCAGGCTTCTGCCAACAATACCAGCACATCGTTTGAACCATTACCGAGGGTAATACACTCAGTTTCCAGCCCAAGTCGTCGGGACAAGGCTTGTTTGAGCTCGAAACCGTTGGCGTCCGGATACAGCCACAATTCATCAAGGCCGCTACGAACCGCCGCAATTGCAGCCGGACTGCTGCCGAGCGGGTTTTCATTTGAAGCCAGCTTGATGATGTTACTAACACCATACTCGCGCTCCAGTTCGGCAATTGGTTTGCCCGGCAAATAAGGGTGTAAGCCTTGTACACCCGGGGTTGCTAAGCTTAAATAATCACATCCCATAGTATGGTTTCCATTGTCTTTCAATTATTAATCGTTCGGTTATTGGTCTTTCAATTATTTAATCTTTCAAATGCTGATTTTTTGCTTATTGGTCTTTTTCCGGATCAAGCATGGCCTGAGGGTAAGAGCCTAGAACCCGCACCACCGTGTTTGTAGAGCTAAGGTCATTGAGTACAGACTTCAATGGTTCTTCATCTGCGTGCCCGAGCACATCAACAAAGAAAACATAACCCCAGGTGCTTTCTCTCGATGGTCGTGACTCAATTCGGGTCATATTAATTGATTTATTATTTAGCGGTGCCAGCAATGAATAGAGATCACCCGGGCCATCGCCGCCACGGGTTGCCATCATTAAAGATGTTTTGTCGTTGCCGCTGGGCGGAAATAATTCACGCCCCAGCACCAAAAAACGGGTGCTATTGTCCTGTTGATCTTCAATCCGAGAAAATAATATCGGCAAGTCATAAATTCGTCCAGCGGCACGACTGGCAATGGCCGCTGAATCGGCAGCATTACGGGCGCGTCTGGCGGCCTCAGCATTGCTACTCACCGCTATACACTCAGCATTAGGCAGGTTCGCGCGCAGCCAATGCCGGCATTGTGATAAAGACTGCTGATGTGAGTAAACTCGCTCTATCTGATCCAAGCTCTTGGCATGAGTTAGTAAATTCTGGTGAATTCTAAGGGTGATTTCGCCACATATCTTAATATCTGAATCGTAAAACATGTCCATGGTGTGACTGACCACACCTTGGGTTGAGTTCTCTACTGGCACTACCCCGAAATCTGCATCTTCAGATTGCACCTGATGAAAAATGTCTTCAATACCCGCCATCGCAATGCTGTGAATGGAGTGACCAAAGTGTCGACTAACCGCCTGCTGGGTAAAAGTACCTTCAGGCCCCAGGTATGCGATAGTTAACGGCTCCTGTTGAGCCAGACATGCCGACATAATTTCACGAAACAGACGCAGCATTTCTTCATCGCTCAGAGGGCCCTTGTTATTCTCACACACCCGGCGTAAAACTTGAGCCTCCCTATCAGGCCGATAATAATCTACGGCATTGGCGAGCTTGCCTTTAACCTTGCCAACTTCCAGAGCCAGACTTGCTCGGGCAGAAATTAACTGCTGGATTTCACGATCTATCCCATCAATACGACCGCGCACACTATCCAAATTCAGAATAGTCTCGTGTTTGTCATTACTGTTAGTTTTATCAGGCATAATCTATTTAATCACTTACATCCGGCGCTTTGCCGGGAACGGGTTATTCTCTTAAAAAACTCATGGCAACTTGCTAAGTTTAATTTTATGCTATTGCAGAGTGATTATGTAATAAATACACAGTCCTACTGTACACAATCCCTGAAATCGCTGATGAATTAGGGTTAATTGACAAAGTGTTAGCAACTTAATTTCATAAAAGTGACAATACACCAGAATTTATCACAACGATGATCTGGTCTGCTTATAGATCGCCCAAACAGAAGGCTCGTAATGGAATATTCAATTTTTCGAAACCAGGCACCAGAGGAGAGCCCAGGCGAGGGTGAAAATATCAGCCTGCCCTCAGATCATAATGATAAATCCGCACTGATTATGCGGCTTGGACGGGTGTTGTTAGCACTTGGTTCGCCGGCCCATCGGATTGAAACTACATTAACTATGCTGGCCAATCGCCTGCACCTGGATTCACAGTTTTTTTCTACCCCAACTGCCTTAATTGCATCCCTAGGAAATGAACGGCAGTCACATACGCATCTGGTCAGGGTTGAGTCCACAACTATAGACCTCGGAAAGCTATCAGATATTCTCGGGGTTATGGATCGGCTTTCAGATGACGACATCAGCATTCGTCAGGCCAGTATGCAAGTGGCCGATATTTATAATGCACCGCCCCGCTATGGTGCCCTACTAACTTGGTTGGCTTTCGCACTACTATCGGCCAGTGCGGCATTGTTTCTTGGTGGTGGTTGGGCTGAAGTTATTCTGGCGGGATTAATCGGTTGCACCGTCGGCCTGCTGAACCTGATCGGAAATTATAGTGAATCCGTGCGCAGACTGTTTGTACCAGCTGCAGCCACCCTTGGGTCGATAATCGCTACCGTATTTATTGCCTTTCAGCCGGGCACTGATATGATCACCCCGGTAATTGCCGGGCTCATCATTCTAATACCAGGAATGGATCTTACAGTTAGCACGCGGGAACTGGCCAGTGGGCACTTGGTGTCCGGCAGCGCACGCATGGCCGGCGCTATTATGGTACTGATGACCATTCTCTTCGGTTTGGCGGTGGGCAGCTATATTGGTGAGCAAATTAGCGGGCCGGCACTAGTGGGGCAAGCAACGCCTGTTGCTTCTTGGATACCGCGTGCGGCCTTATTTGTTGTCGCCTTTGCGTTTACTATATTATTTCGTGCGCGCGCCCAAGATGGCTTATGGATATTATTAAGCAGTTTTATATCCGTCTATGCTTTAAGTTTTTCCCAACAAATTTCGGGTCCAATAGCCAGCGCTGCACTGGCTGCAGCCATCGTTGGTACCGCCGCGAATATATTTACCCGCATAAGTCGAAAACCTTCATCAATCATCTATGTGCCCGGTTTACTTTTGTTGGTACCCGGTGCTATGGGTTTCCGTTCTTTAAATCAAATTTTGGAGCACAATATAATTGCCGGTCTTGAGGGTTTATTTAATGTCTTTATCACCGCGGTGGCTTTAGCGACTGGCATGGTCATTTCATCTGTCTTAGTACCATCTAAAAATGAATTGTAATTCTCCAGCATTAACTCTAATAACATTTTTTAGGCGAACACTAAATTTTCCGTTATAGTAACCGTTAAAAATGATGGGAACTAACCATGTCGCAAATATACATTTCCAAAAAGCATAGCTGCTCCAATAGCGAAGCTAAAGAAATTGCCGATGAAATTGCTCTGACACTATCCGAAAACTACTCTATTGATTATGAGTGGACAGATGATGTGCTATATTTTGAACGCAGCGGAGTTTACGGGCAAATCGAAATAAGCAAAGATAATATCTTGGTTCAGGCAGAGCTGAGTTTTCCGGTGAACTTATTGCAAGGCCGGATTGAGGCAGAAATTAATAAAGTTGTGGATGCTCATTTTAGCGCCTGAATAGCGTGTTAAATACAGACAGTCTTATCCAATAAGAAAAAATACCGAGCGAGCCAGGGGTTTCTCGCTCCGCATACACCGCCCGCAAATCCCGGCCCTGATTATTTAACACTAGCACCCTACCGTGCTGGTAATCACTGACTTTCGTTCGCGGCAAAACCGGAAATGCTTCTGCCGGGATATCTGTCCCCGGGTTACCGGGTTATTTGTACGCTGTGACAACATCAACTCGGATCCGAGTGCGAGTCCATATAATCACGCAATGCACGGTTCATGCGTGTTTGATATTTTCGGCCACGCCCCCTAAACCAGGCAATAATGATACCGGCATATATTTTAATACCGATGCACATAGAAATAGTGCTACTGGCAATGCCTATCACGGTACCACCATTGAGGTTATAGATACAGGTGTCGGTAATACTTATTAAGCTCTGAGTTCATTAGCAAACCTGGCTACGGCAAGAAAATTGTCGTAGCCAGATTGCTGAATAAAACTGAGGGTGTAATTTACACCGTGAACAAAACAGCAAATAACAGGAAAGCTTATCAGCTGATAAATCAGTCATTTCATTTTTATCGTAAAGCGTAAAAAACATTATCATGATTTTACTGTAACAAACAAAGAGATTTAGGCCTGTTTTTTTTACCTTCTTAACGGGACAATAGTGAAACGAATAATGAAAAAAATCATAGTAATAATTCTTTGCTTAATAGCAACAAATGCTTTTGCATTCTCAGTCTGGAAATCATTACCGGACAAAATATCAAGTTCTGAATTAATATTTAAGGGCGTATTAATTGAAAAGTATATTCAAGTTGAGCCTAATAGCACGCAAAAACATAAAAGCAACAAAATTGATAACACTAGCCAACGAATACCACAAGTATTTACAATATTTGTTTTTGCAGTTGATGAAGTTCTTAAAGGAGAGTACCAAGAGGCAACTATTGAAGTAAGCATGCTTGGTGGTTGTGATGACACAAGTGATACTTGCGTTGGCTATAGCTCTAATTACAAATATGAAATAAATGATAATGCTGTTATGTTTATAAATCATCGTAAAAATAGCAACACCTATCAATCTGCTAATGGTTCTTCCACAGCATATACTATAGAAGGCTCAGTAGAAATTTTAACGAGAGAAGGATCAATTAACTATATCTATGAAAAAGAACTAGCTGAAAATTATCGTCCAATAAAGAAAGATGTATTAACCTTAGATATATTGAGACAAACAATTTTTGATGAGCACTATGAGCACTGAAATCAGAAGCTTGGAATCAACTACTCTGTGAAATAACTTTGCCGAAAATATTTTAAGGGTCAAATAGCCCGTGCTTGCGTAGGGTGGGCATTTATGCCCACGCAATTCAATGTTTTATACAGCTTTTTCTAGATTGCAAGCTTTACGCGTGGGCATAAATGCCCACCCTACACCTAACCGCAAACGCCTTAATACAATTTATCGATGAAGGCCGTTTCTCGCTGCTCAACTGTATTTAGGAAATACCCAGCATCCGGCATTCTCTTGAAGGCGCTTAAACCGTTCTCAAGAAATTCGTGTAATTGACCGAAGCCTGCGGATTTAGCCGGTAAACGCATCATTTTCAGTAACCGCAATAGCATTGTATGCTCGGCTGCTTTAACTAAGGCCTTGCCCAGACTAACAACCTGCCCTACTTGTCTGCGCCTGTCTTGTTGCAAAACAGCGTTGCGGTTGATTTTGATATAAAGTTCAAGATCCATTTTTCCGCTAGCAGAGGATTGTGGCTGACCCTGGTGTTTCGCTTCTGCCATTTGCATATCCAGCTTCAAACTGTGGGCTTGAAAAGTCAGCGCATTGGTTAGCGTGTCAAGCATGGTGGTCGGTAACAGTTTCACCATCACCGGGTAGACTTTGCGCAAATCCTGGTTGCGGTCAATAAAACTAAAGTCACCGTAAAGCTCCTGCAAGAAAAAGTTTACCGCCGGTTGGTAATCTGGCTGTTGTGAGAAGTCCAAATAGTCGGCCTGCATGCGTTGCAATTGCCAACTCTGGATTAACTTGAATTCCTCTAGCGGCCAAGACTTGCCAAATAGCTTACGATTTAATTGGCTATTTTCTTCCAGCGTCACCAGCAAACGCCTGGCGGCGGTAGAATTCAGCTCAGCCCTACGGGCGAACCAATTTAGCCTGCTGGATTTCATGCCAAGAGTGAGTGTAATTGAAGCTAAAGATTTGCAGCTTCAATAGCCGCAAGCAACTCTTCTTTTTTACGCCGAAAAATAGCTATGGATTCAATATGCTGATAACGCACAATATGAGATTTATCCAATAAAAATACGGCGCGCTTCATACCCAATATGCCTTTGCAATCCCATTGCTCTGCTACTTTAAGCTCGGGGTCACTGAGCAGAGGAAACGGCAATTGGTGTTTTTCTTTGAAGGCCTTATGCGAGGTGACACTATCTTTGCTGATACCCAGCACCTGAACTTGATAGCCTTTAAAGTCTTCTATGCCATCTCGATAGTCGCACAATTGGCTGGTACAAACCGGGGTATTATCACTGGGATAAAAAACCAGCAAAATACTTTGATTCTGCCAGTCGCGTAAAGAGCGTAACTCGCCCTGGTCATCGAGTAACTCGAAATCAATTGCGGGTTCATTTAGCATATCCATTCCAGCTTATCCTCCTGCTGTACCGGGGCAAAAGCCCCGGCAGATCATCCGAGTGTAATTGTTAAATCCGCTTAAACTTACACCCGCTTGGTAATGTTACCAATGTACACCTTTCATCAGCATGGCAAATGCGAGCTGTTCTTGTGAAGCTTCTTCACCCTCGCTTTTCTTACCTTTCGCTGCGGCAGAGTCGGGGAACATGCGGAAGGCTGAGTTCATTATTACTTCAGTAACACTTGGTGCAATCATATGTACAATCTGCACAAATATGCCCATACGGGTAGCGATTCGTTGCGGCTGGAAGATCACCGCATTTTTCACCATATCAGCGGCTTCTTCCGGCGAAATAGTGGGAACATTGTCATACATTTTGGTTGGTGCAATCATTGGCGTACGCACTAACGGCATATTGATCGTGGTGAATTTCACACCAGTATCGTTGTACTCAGCCGCCGCGCACCGAGAAAAAGCATCCAGCGCGGCCTTAGAGGCTACATAACCCGAAAATCGCGGTGCATTCGTTAATACCCCAATGGATGAGATGTTTATCACATGCCCAAACTTGTCCTTTTCCATGCCGGGAAGGAAGCCGAGAATTAATTTCAGCGCGCCGAAATAATTCAACTGCATCAGGCGTTCATAGTCATGGATACGGTCGTAAGATAAAGCGATTGATCGACGAATAGAATGACCTGCGTTATTGACCAGATAGTCGACTTTACCATGCTCGGCGAGTACATCTTTAATCAGCTTCTTGCAGCTATCATCATCCGCAAGGTCAGCGGTATAACAGCATGATTTACCCCCTTCTTCGGCGATTCCTGCCTGTGTTTCAAGTAATTTTTCCTCACCACGGGCAACTAAAATTACATTCGCACCTGCGCGCGCCATCATTTCGGCAGTCGCTTTACCGATACCTGAAGAGGCACCGGTAATCAGAACATTTTTACCTTTAATATTACCCCGCAAACTGCGGTCAATAAACAGGTCTGGATCGAGGTGTCGCTCCCAGTAATCCCAGATTACCCATGCATATTCTCGCAGACGAGGAACCGCGATACCGCTACCTTTAAGAGCAGCCTCAGTTTCTCGATTATCGAAGCGCGTCGGATAATTAACAAATTTCATCATGTCCCGTGGCAGTCCCAAGTTCTTAAGAATTTGGGTGGAAACACGCCGAATAGGCGGAAACATGGCTAGGCCGGCTTTAACAGCTTGCGGAATAAATTCGAAAATTCGCGCATCGATTCGCATCGTCATCTGCGGTGCGTGCGCTGCTTGGGCAAACACATTGAGCACTTCACCAATGCGTAAAGGCTTGGGGTCTACAAGGTGGAAAGTCTTTTTATTCAGGCGTGGTTTGTGAGCAATATGATCGAGTGCTCTGGCAATATAATCTACCGGTACGATATTTATACGACCACCTTCAATCCCAATTGCCGGCATCCATGATGGTAATGCTTTACGCATTTTTTGGATCATTTTGAAGAAGTAATAAGGTCCATCTATTTTGTCAATTTCACCGGTTTCTGAATGCCCAATAACTAGACCCGGGCGATAGACACGCCAGGGAATACTGCATTCTTCACGCACCACCCGTTCCGCATCATGCTTGGTTCTAAAATATGGATGATCAAGCCCTTTGGCTTCCTCAAACATATCTTCACGAAATACCCCCGGGTATAAACCGGCAGCAGCGATTGAGCTTACATGGTGAAAGTTTTTAGCATTTATAACTTCAGCCAATTTAACGGCTCGTCGGGTACCTTCAACATTTGCCGCCTCTTGCACTTCAGCACTCGCTTGAAGATCGTATATGGCAGCGAGGTGGAACACATGCTGTATTTTACCCTCAAGGTCTCGTCGTTTTTTCGGCGTAACCCCAAGAAATGATTTAGTCAGGTCGCCAATAACCGCTTGGACCCGCTTGCTGTAATCTGGCCAGCGACTGGCAACTAGCTCTTTAAATTTTTGCTGAGATTCCCGACGCACCAGCACAAAGATAGTGCCTTTGCGCTTAACCAGCAGATCAATTAGATTACGCCCGATAAAACCCGTACCACCAGTAACAAAATAACTCATTCAACTTCCCCGTATAAACCAACATATAAATCAATTTGACTGTTAAGTATGCCAGAATCTTCTGCTTTTGTGCGAAATTACAAACCCTTTGAAGCACTTGCTCTATAATCTGAGTCAGCATTTCAACTCAGCAGAAATAAATCAGGGATTCTAAAGCCCTGGAGGAAAACAAAATGTCAGAAAAAAACAACACCGTTAATGAACAGTTCGAGCAGGCCCAAGTTGCCGTAAAAGCATTGTCTGAAAAACCTTCAGATGAGGCACTACTGGAGCTGTACGCACTATATAAACAGGCCAGCAATGGAGATGTCAGTGGCGATAAGCCCGGGTTCTTTGATTTTGTCGGTGCCGCAAAATACGATGCTTGGAGTAAGCTAGAGGGCATGGATCAAGCTACTGCCATGCAAAACTATGTCAATTTTGCCCGTGAGTTAGGGGCTGATTAGGGGTTTGATCAGGGACTGAGATTTAATTTAGCGTCTTAAGAAGGCCACCAGCGTGAGTAAAAAGCCCAACAAAACCCGCCAACGGATTCTTGAAACCAGTCTGGAGTTATTCAACCTGCTTAGCGAGCCGTCTGTCACCACCAACGCTATTGCCGATGAAGTCGATATCAGCCCGGGTAATTTACACTACCATTTTCCGCGAAAAGCCCATCTAATTAAGGCATTATTTGATGAGTTTTCTAGAAAAATGCATGAAACTCTGGATCTTGCACCACAGGGTGGTTTCGATCTGGAAGGCTTCTGGTGGTTCCAGCACCTGTTGTTTGAAATAGTTGGCAACTATCGTTTTATCGTCCGCGATATTAACAGCCTGATGGAGCGCTACCCAGATATCGAGAAAGGCATAGACAAACTGATGCAACGCGAACGAGTTGTTGCTGCAGAACTACTGTTGTCACTCCGGGAGCAAGGCATTGTAGATGCCAACGACCAACAAATTAGCACGCTGGTTGAAAGCATTGTCATCACCCTTACCTATTGGCTCACTTTTCGTCGCAAGAGCAGCAAAACACCGGACTTTGAAAGCGAAGATATTGCCGAGGGAGTCTACCAACTGATCAGCTTGGTAGCACCGTGGATGCGCGAACCCGAACGCAGCCAGACGATGGAACATGCGGAGTTGTATCGCTAAGAAAAACCATTAGTTAAAAAAAAGCCCGGATAAACCGGGCCTTTTAATCTTGCTTAACGTTGAATTAAACAGCTTTTTTGATTGCCGCTTCAACTTTTTTAACTTCTGTCTTAACTGCTTTCTTAACTATTTTTACATCTTTTTTCACAACTTTAGTTGCCTTGCTGGCAGCCTTAGTTGTGCTAGTTTTAGCCTTAGCTACGGTCTTCTTAACTGCGGCTTTCTTTGGTGCAGCTTTCCGTTGTGCTGTTTTTACTGTTTTAGTCACAGTGGCTTTGGCTTTGCGCACAGTTTTCTTTGCAGTTTTTGTGGCTTTTTTAATATCTTTCTTGACCGTGCGTTTGGCTTTCTTAGCTTCAGCAGTAACCAACTTCGCATCTTTCTTCAGGGTGCGCTTAACCTTGCGGGATACTTTTTTGGCATCAGCAGCGATGGTTTTAGCATCTTTTTTAACAATCTTGCTTACCCGACCAAATTCCTGCTCGGTTATGGTTTTAACTTTTTCTGCCAGTTCCTGAACACGATCAGCAAAAGATTTCAAATCATCGGCTGTTGGCACACCTAAACGACCGAGTACGCGTGATACGCGTTCTTCAAAAACATTTTCCATCCTATCCCAGTTCTGAGTCGCTTGTTTGCGTGCAGAAGTCACCCGGTGTTCAAGGTTATCACGGATGTCATCGACGCTATCTTTCAGGTCGTCAACTGCATTAACTGCGGCATCACGGGTCTTTTTATCTACTTTTGAACCTTCCTTCACCAGGCTATCGAATAACTGTGTACCGGCATCCAGGGCTTTGGCACTTTCTTTTTGTGCCATTGCAAATGCACCGAGGCCAGCCAACCAAATATCACTAGCTGAATCAAGAATCAGGCTGTTTTTACTGGCTTTGCTAACAGTCTTCTTGCTCAATTTTTTCTTTAAAATTTTCTTTTTAATAGCCATGATGGCCTCCTTAAATATAATGAATTGTCTTCATCGACAGACATAGAATACGAATAAAGTCTAGGGTGATCACACTAAAAACGACAATTTTTGAAACTCCCTGAAACAAAAACCGTATTATTCCGGTACAATAACACCAACTAGAAATATTAATATTTACTATCAAAGGCTTACCAATGACAACGAGCAAATCACTGAACAGTAGCAAATGGTTAGATTTTCCTTTCGATGCATATTCTTATGCAGACGATGAACTCGAAAGCAACTGGGACAGACTACATTTAGGCGATTGTGAACCCTGGCCGGAGAGCCCCGAGTTACAACAGGCCTGGCGCCATTATCATCAAGGTGAATTTGCCAAAGCTTATGCATTAGCTAACAAAATTGGACTACAAGCACATGTTGTCGCCAACAAAGCCTGTGGAATGTATGCCAACCACCTAGAAAAAGATGATGCAATCCGTGAAGCTATGTATACCGACATAGTTAGCCGGGCTGAGGCAGCGGCAGAAAACAACCCAGAAGATGTCAATGCCTGGTATTTTCAGGGCTTTGCTTTAGGTCGCTTAAGCCAGCTTATTTCAATTATGGCGGCACTCAAAAAAGGCTATGGCGGAAAAATCAAAACAGCACTTGAAAACACCCTTGAGCTAGAACCTGCCCATGCTGAGGCGCATATTGCCTTAGGTTTATATCATGCCGAAGTGATCGATAAAATCGGTAAATTTATTGGCTCCATGACTTATGGCGCCTCAGAAGATATATCGCTAGAACATTTTCAACAGGCGCTCACACTGACCCCGAACTCCCCAGTTGCCCACATGGAATACGGTAACGGCCTGTATTTGCTGTATGGGGATAAACGCATTGATGATGTCAGCCAAGCTTATGTTGATGCCAGTGAGTGCGAGCCCTTTGAAGCGATGGAAATACTCGACCGGCAACAGGCATTAGCCGAACTGGAATAATATCCACTAGCAGAGGCATTAAATCATCTGTTGCCACATCAATGACTCAACCAACTGATGGTCTCTGTGTGTCAATTCCGGGAAATTAAGCGCCAGATACAGTATCTTTTCGAACTCAGGCTGGAAGCGATTAATAATTTCTTCTGGTTCGCTGATGATCAACTTATCGGTAATCAAGCCGAAATATACTCTGTCGTTATAACTGAGTATCGATATTCCCATACCGATTTCTCCGTTCTGAGGCACCCAAAACATCATTTCTTCGACCTTTGTTCCGGCCATATACAATGGCTTTTTAGGGCCTGGCACATTGGTCAACACCGCACTGGCTTTCTGGCTGATAGCATCCAGAAAAGGCTTTTGCACCCAGGCTGGCGAAAGCCCCAGAGTAGCCATCACCCCAAGTGAAACTTGCGCCTGGTGGGATGACTTCAATTCCACCATATTCGCGTGAATTTTGGCAATTCGAGACAGTGGATTGCTATCATTTACTGGCAGGGTCAGGAAAACCAGACCAAAATGATTGCCCAGCTCAAGGGCGTGTTCTAAGGGGCGCAGATTAACCGGTACCGTAGCGCGAATTTCGCCCATGGCATCGAGGTCTTCACCACGATCAATTAGCCAGCCGTTAATTGCACCACTGACAGCCGCTATTAGCAGGTCATTAACAGTACATTCGAGTGAGGCACAAGCAGCCTTTACTTCATGCAAGGGAATTGAATCTGCCCATGCTACCCGTTTACGGGATCCCATCGGGCCTTTAAACACGCTTTTAGGGTCATCCGGCAAGGCTAACAGACCCAGCAATTCTTTACCCATGGCCCCGGCTTCTTCGGCATAGCTGCGAATTTTTTCAGGCTGTTGTAATAACTGCGTGCCTTCCTCGATTGCAAGTTTACTCATATGCGAAAGCAGATCAATGCCCTCCCGCGCCGGTTCGATTAAGCGGTTGAACAAATTATGCGCGGTTGCTTGGCGTTTGCGATACCGTGTAGCATCGACTTTGCGTACCGATTGTTCAGCTGCATCATCGGTGAGTGATAGCAGCACCTGAATCAGCGCAATCCCATCGGCAATGCAGTGATGGAAACGGGTAACCAATACCTGCCCACCCTGATAATTTTCGATTAGATGAAACTGCCACAAGGGACGAGTTGGATCCAGCGGTGTTGAGGCAAGGTCACTGACAAATGCTTCCAGTTCATCCTTGCCGGCAGCGCCCGGTAAAGCCGCGCTTCTGATGTGACTGTTAAGGTCGAAATTTTCATCCATTTCCCAGCGTGCACCATTAACATGGCGCACCGCTTTTTGTCGGAAGCGGCGAAAAGCCAGCAAGCGGTTTACAATTACATCCTGAAATTTTTCCAGATCTAAGGCTTCAGAAAAAACCATAAACCCAGTTATCATCATCAGGTTGTCAGGTTGCTCCATGCGCAACCAGGTGGTGTCCACTTTGGACATGGGTTCGTTCGGTACATCGGTCGATGCGGGTGTCAGATAATTTTCCATAATGCCTATACTATCAGGATATGCGTTAAACCACAGTCGGGCTGGATTTTAGCCCTTCAAGCTTGGCCTGGTCTGAGCGCTGCAGCTCTAATTTATGCAAGTACCCCTCCTCCAGTCCGGTGATGTACTCACCAGAAAAACAAGAGGTATCAAATTTAGATATCGCCGGATTCCCGTCTCTACAAGCATCGATCAGATCATCAAGATCCTGATAAACCAACCAGTCAGCACCGATCTCGGCCTGAATTTCAGCCTCTGTTTTAGCGTGAGCTATCAGCTCGGTTGCCGCCGGCATATCAATCCCATAAACATTTGGATAACGGACCGGTGGTGCAGCTGATGCTAGGTACACTTTGCGGGCTCCCGCATCGCGGGCCATCTGAATGATTTGCCTGGAGGTTGTGCCCCTGACAATGGAGTCATCAACCAGCAATACATTTTTATTGCGAAACTCTAAAGAAATCGGGTTCAACTTGCGTTTGACCGATTTTTGTCTTTCTTCCTGCCCCGGCATAATGAAGGTGCGCCCGATATAGCGGTTTTTAATAAAGCCCTCACGGTACTTCACATTGAGCTCATAGGCCATCGGTAGAGCCGATGTACGGGATGTATCCGGAACCGGAATAACAACATCAATATCATGCTCAGGGCGCAGCCGTTGAATTTTTCGCGCCAAAGCCTCACCCATGCGTAAACGGGCTTTATACACCGATATATCATCCATCATCGAATCAGGGCGGGCAAAGTAAACATATTCAAAAATACAGGGTGTTAGCGGCTTGGCCAACTCGCTGGTATGACTGTGGAGTTTGCCATCAAGGGTAAGAATAATCGTTTCGCCAGGGCGTAAATCGCGCACGGTTTCAAAACCGATAACATCAAGGGCTACGCTTTCAGAAGCTATGGCATATTGGGCTCCCCGTTCAGACTCGCGTTTACCGAGCACGGCGGGACGGATGCCGGATAAGTCGCGGAATCCGACCACACCAAATGTAGGAATCAAGGCAATTGAAGCATACCCGCCTTTACAGCGCTTATGCACGCCCTCAACCGCTTTAAATAGATGTTCGGGGCGTAATTTTTGTGGGTTTTGGTTCTGGATTTCATGCGCGAGAATATTTAATAGAACTTCTGAATCCGATTCAGTATTAAGATGCCGGCGATCGGTTTCGAAGAGTTCTTTCTTTAACGCGTCTTTATTAATCAAGTTGCCATTATGCGCCAGCGCGATCCCGTAGGGGGAGTTAACATACATCGGCTGGGCTTCTTCGGAATGCGAACACCCGGCTGTAG
>JAKITM010000046.1 GCA_021648045.1 Lysobacterales bacterium | reverse complement strand
TCACATCAATACAGGAGCGTATCAATGCTAAAACTTCAGACCTGTTAGCCTTTGGCCAAGGCATAAACGATCTTCCCTATTCACTCACCGATTACATGAATTTAGTTGATTACACCGGTAGAGCTATTTTGATTAACAAGCGAGGTTATATACCCCCAGAGTTGCCTGCAATCACAGAACGACTGGGCTTAAACCCAGATAGTTGGTTAAAGGAGATCAACAACTTTTCATCTAAGGGTTTTACAGCTGTTGGTACGGTTGAACAATTACGCCAGTTTTGTTCCGCTGTTGGAAAGCGGTGGAATCATGGGTTAAAGCTTATTCCTGCTCTGGAATAAGGACAGCTATTTTAGAAAACACCTCGACAGGATTGCTGTTGAGGCTTTTGTGTGGTCCGGTTATAGGAAAACGGGCTATTCTGGGCATTTCTTAGTAGTTTAGAATTTCGAGGGGATTTCGAAAATAAAAATCCGAATGAAAACCGTCAAATTTTATAACCACTAAAGAACAGCTGCTTTTATTTGATGCCTGTCCTTATGGTTTTTTATGGTTTTTATGGTTTTCTTATGGTTTTAATGGTTTTATGGTTGGTCCGTTTTAGTCGGCTGGTCTTCTTGGGTTGAATTTTCCCCGGTTATGCTCTGGAAAAGGGTTTCAATAATACATATACTCTTTACAATCAAACTCGATTTGGCCGTATGAAAATTAACTCAAGATATGTAGGGACGAAATTCAGAGAACATCGCGTAGTTGTGAATTGGCGTGATACGATGAATTACGCGGCAGCAGTTGATGACAATAATCCGCGTTATTTTGACGATGAGCAGCAACGGGGAATCATCGCTCCACCAATGTTCAGTGTGGCAGCGACCTGGCAGATAGTCGAAAACTTGGGGAAATATATTGAAACAGCCGATTTCCCGCTTGAAGTATTAACCACAGCGGTGCATAGCAGTGAGTTTCTGGAATTTCATGCACCAATAAAGCCGGGAGATGAACTTACCATCCATGGTATTGTTGCCGCGATATTGCCGCACCGAGCCGGGACTTTTATCGTTTTTAAGTTTGCAGCGATTGATCAGCAGGGCCAACCGGTATTCACGGAATATTTCGGAGGCATCTTGCGTGGCGTTGAGTGTGTGGATGGCGGGGTCGGAGCTGAGGCGTTGCCGGGCATACCCAAGGCGCCTGAAACCAGTTCGAATGACTGGGAACAATTGATCAGCATCGATGCCTTACGCGCCCATCTATACGACGGTTGTGCAGATATTCACTTCCCCATTCATACCTCCCAAAAATTTGCCCGTAAAGTAGGTTTGCCGGGCATACTACTGCAAGGCACAGCCACATTGGCGTTTGCCGTGCGCGAGTTGGTCAATCGAAATGCGAACGGTGATCCTGGCAGTCTGCTGGCGCTTGGTTGTCGATTTACCGGTATGGTTTTTCCGGGAACTGATATCAGAGTGCAGCTTTTAAGTTGTGTTGAAAATGACTCACACGCGGATTTATTTTTTCGTGTTCTTGACGATAAAGGCGAGGTTGTAATCAAGGGTGGTTATGCCAGGGTACAAAAATGAGGAACAAACTATGAGTTGGAAAGCATTGGATCAAACTTGGCACTATATCGATAAATGGGCAGACGAGACACCCACAGCCGAGGCAGTAGTGTTTGCAGATGAGCGCGTAAGCTGGAAGGCATTCAAGTCTGACATAGATGCCATCGCCTTGGCATTTCTGGATATTGGACTGCAAAGAGGGGACCGGGTTGCTTTTCTATCCATGGCGCGCACTGAATTTCTTAGCACATATATGGCAGCCAACAAAGTGGGTGCGGCCTGGCTGGGCTTGAATCCAAAATTCACCCTCGATGAACTACGCTACCAGATAGGTGACTGCAAGCCGAAGGTGCTGATTGCAGTGCGTTCATTCATGGACAAGGATTTAGCGCAAGACATCAGCAGCCTAATGACCGAATTCCCGTTTATCAGCAAGGTTCTTATAATCGGTGAAGCCTTTCCCGAGACAGAGTGTTTTTCGGAGTTTGTAAACCGCCCCCGCGAAACTTTTCTGGGCCAACTGGAAGAAAGGCAAGCGCAGGGAGGAGCTGATGACAGTGCTCTGCTGATGTATACATCGGGCTCTACCGGGCGACCCAAAGGTGTTGTCCACACACATGCAAGCATCATTGAAAACATTAAGGTGGAAGCCCAAGTATTTTGCTTGCATAAGCAGTCACGAGCGCTGCTGCATTTTCCGATCAACCATGTGGCTGCCGATGTAGAGATAGGTTTTGCCGCTATTATGGCGGGTGGTTGCAATGTAATGATGGAAAGTTTTCATCCGCTTGAATCCCTGCAAATGATTGAGCAGGAAAAGATCACCCTGCTAGGCCAGGTGCCGGTTATGTTTCTGCTGCAAATGCAACAGCCGCAATTTAAGCAAACAGATTTCAGTAGCATTGAGCATTTTGTTTGGGCAGGTGCGGCAGCGCCGAAGGTGCTGGTTGATGTGTTGGCAGGCATTTGCGCAAAAACCGGGGCCACGCTTATTACTGGATATGGCAGTACAGAGGTCTGTGGTTTTATCACCTATACTGAGGCCGATACTGATCTAGTGACCTTAGTTAATTCGGCCGGCAAAATTGCTAAACCTTTTGAATTGAGAATTGTTGACGAAACTCGCCAAGAGTTACCGGAAGGCGAGGTTGGTGAAATTGCAGTGCGCGGGGCGTTTATGTTTAAGGAGTACCTAAACAAACCAGCGGAAACAGCGCAGGTGCTTGATGATGAGGGCTGGTTTTACACCAGTGACATGGCTTATAAGGATGAGCGTGGCTACATTTTTATAAGCGGGCGGAAGTCGGAAATGTACAAGACCGGTGGTGAAAATGTGTTCCCGAGGGAAGTGGAAGAAGTGTTGGAAAGTCAGGCGGGCGTACTCTTTGCAGCCGTGATTGGGGTGCCGGATGATCTTTACCAAGAAGTGGGGTGGGCTTTCATTATGCGTCAGCCAGGTACTCAGGTAACAGAACAAGAGTTACTTGATTGGTGCAAGCAGCACTTGGTCAATTTCAAAGTGCCGAAGAAATTTATGTTGCGCTCCTCGCTGCCGCTGCTGGCTACTGGCAAGGTCAACAAGGTTGCTCTCAAGCAGGAAATTAGTAGCTTGTAGCAGAGAACAGCTCTGCTGCGTGCTGTCATAAAAGTATCAATTAAACCCAAGAGTCTCTGTATGGGGCTATTTATTAGAAAGTATGGGATGAGTTATAATTGATGGCGGGATTTTAATACTGCAATAGTTTTCTTAAGCGTCAATCCGCGTGCTTGCAGTAGCACTAGAAGATGAAACACTAGATCAGCTGATTCATTCAACAACTCTTCATCATCACCAGCAACTGCAGCAAGGCTGGTTTCGACACCTTCTTCGCCGACTTTTTGGGCGATGCGTTTGATTCCTGAATTGAACAGCTCAGTGGTATAGCTGCCTGCAGGCATTTCTTTTTTGCGGGTTGCAATTAGGTTTTCCAGGGTGGCTATAAATGCGATATCTGCTGTGTTATTGGCACTGCTGTCAAAGCAGGTTTCAGCCCCGGTATGGCAAGTTGGGCCTGCGGGTTCTGCCAGAATTAACAGGCAGTCATTATCACAATCTGAATGTATTGATTTCAAGTTGAGGTAATTGCCTGAAGTCTCTCCTTTGGTCCATAACGCTTGTTGGCTACGGCTCCAAAAGGTGACTTCTTTGCTATCTAGGCTGTGTTTTAATGCGGCTGGGTTCATATATCCCTGCATTAGTACGCGACCATCAAAGCTGTCCTGAACAATAGCCGGGATCAACTGTTGCATTTTTTCCCAATCTAGGCTATCAATATCTTCGGGCTTTGCAATTAACATGGTCTTACCTCAATGCCGGCAGCAGCCAGCTGGTTTTTAAGTTCGGGTACCGGGATTTGCCCGGAATGGAATACGCTTGCAGCAAGGGCGGCATCCACATCGGCCTGTTGAAACACATCAATAAAATGATCGACCGAGCCTGCACCACCAGAAGCGACTAATGGAATCGGTAAAATATCGCGGGCGGCTGTTAGTTGTTCTAGATCATAACCGGCACGGGTACCATCCGCCGACATGCAATTGAGTACCACTTCACCGGCACCACGATCAACAACTTCTGCCAGCCAGCCCATAGTTTTTCTTCCGGGTGAGCGCATGGCATCCGGGGTGCCGGTATGTGAACGCACGGTATATTGCCCATCGGTGGCGATCGAATCCACACCAATGACCACGCACTGGCTGCCGAAAGCCGTGACCAGTTGATTGATTAAATCGGGGCGTTCCAGTGCTGGGGTGTTAATGGATATTTTATCAGCGCCTTGAGCAAGCACTTCGGCGGCATCCGCTACGCTGCGTATACCACCGGCAACACAAAAAGGAATGTCGATGATTTCAGCTACCCGGCGTACCCAGTCGGTATCCACCCGCCGGCCTTCCGGGCTGGCGGTAATGTCGTAAAACACCAGTTCATCGGCACCTTGGTCGCGGTAGCTTGCCGCCAGCTCGATAATATCGCCGATAACCACATGGTTACGAAACTGCATGCCTTTTACCACCTGGCCGTCACGGACATCTAAACAGGGCACAATCCTGCGGGCAAGATTGTGGTTCATTTTCCCTATCTGACTCATGCGAGGACATCTAGGGCTTCATTCAGGCTAAATGCGCCTTCCAGAAGTGCTTTGCCGGTAATCGCGTAAGCCGCGCCAGTTTGTTTTAAGTCGCTGAGGTCGCGCAAAGCGGAAACACCGCCTGATGCCTGCACCACAAGCCCCGGATAACGATTTGCGATTTGAGAATACAGTGCTGTATTGGGTCCTTGCATGGCGCCATCCCGTCCAATATCAGTACATAAAAGATGTTTTAGCCCGTTTTCTGAATACAGATCGAGTAGTTCCCATAAGTTTTGCTCACTGCCTTCAGTCCAGCCATGACTACGGGGCCAAGGGGTTCCGTTGTCATCAAAGCTGATATCCAGCCCGGCAACCAACGACTCGCTGCCGAATTTTTCCAGCCAGCGGATAAAACGCTGTGGCTGGGTAGCACATACTGTGCCAACAATGACTCGGTTGGCACCACCATCAAGGCGTTTTTGTATGTCCTCGCTATCGCGAACTCCACCACCGGTCTGGACTTTTTGGGTAAGTGATTTCATCAATTTAAATAGTGCTGTGCTATCGGCGGCATCACCGTCGCGGGAGGCTTCCAAATCAACAATATGTAGCCATTCAGCGCCGGCATTGGCGTAATCTATGGCCAGCTTAAGGGGTGAATCCGGATATACGGTGCATTGATTGAAATCGCCGTAGCGTAGGCGAACACATTGCCCGTCGAGCAGGTCAATAGCAGGAATTATTTGCATGTTTTTAGCTCCATAAAGCTTTTTAATAAGCTTGCACCCGCCTTTGCGGAGCGTTCCGGGTGGAATTGTGCACCATAGAAATTATCTTGCCTGACCAGTGCGCTGAATGGCTGACCATGATTGCTACTGGCCAGTGTCCATTTACCCACGGGGGCGGCGTAAGAATGCACAAAATAAAACCATTTTTGCTTGAGATCATCGCTAAATGTATCACTAAATGGGTCAGGGCGAAGGTAATCAATAGTGTTCCAGCCCATATGTGGGATCCGCAATCCCGGCTGTTTCTTTAGTCGGGTCAGGCGGGCGGGGATAATGCCCAATAGTTCAGTATCATTTTCCTCAGAGGATTGAAAAAGCAATTGCATTCCCAAACAGATACCTAGCACGGGTTGTTTTAGTTCGCGAATTACATTGCTTAGTTTATGCTTATTCAGGGTTTGCATCGCACAACCTGCGGCACCAACACCGGGAAGAATAACCCGATCTGCAGCCTTAATAACCTGCGGATCGGCCGTAAAAACAGGCTCTACACCTAGTCTTCGCAAGGCATGCAGGATTGATGCGATATTTGCGCCACCACTATCGACTACAGCAATAGTCATTACAAAATTCCTTTGGTGCTTGGCATTTCAAAGCCCTGTTTTGCTAGTGCGGGGCGCAATGCCCGACCGACACCTTTGAAGATGGCTTCGATCATGTGGTGGGTGTTTTCGCCACTCACCTTAATATGAATGGCAGCCCCCAGCGATTGGCTGAGTGAGGCAAAAAAGTGTTTTATCATTTCGGTGGAAAACTCACCCACTTGATCACGCGGGAACGCAGCTTTAAAAACAATCGCCGGTCGTCCCGAAAGGTCTATGGATACCTCTGCCAGTGACTCATCCATCGGCAGTGAAAAACCATAACGCCCAATACCCCGGCGATCACTTAAAGCCTGATTGAGTGTTTGTCCAAGTGCCAAAGCGCAATCTTCAACCGTGTGATGCTCATCAATTTCAAGGTCGCCACGGCAGTGGAGTTGCAACTGAAAGTCCCCGTGACTGGCTAATTGATCCAACATATGGTCGAAAAACCCGATGCCGGTGTTTATTTTGCTGCCACCGCTGGCATCTAGATCTACTTTGACTTCGATTTCTGTTTCATTGGTGTTGCGGCGGGTTTCTGCCTGTCGCGGCTTGTTGATTAGTAGATGGCAGATATTCGCCCAGTTGAGGCTGTTGCTATCGCTGCCGTCACCAATTAATAGCCCATCTATTCCCATATTTTCTGCCAATTGCAGATCGGTTTGCCGGTCACCGATAACCCAACTATCGTTGAGGTCAAGATCACCAGATTTAAGGTAGTCTAGCAACATGCCAATGCCCGGTTTACGGTTGGGGGAATTTTCATGCTCGAAGTGAGGGTCGATATGTTCAGCCGCAAATGTAATTCCCTGAGAACGGAATAGATTGTGCATTTTTTGATGCGGGATATCAAAATCTTGTTGTGGATAGGCATCAGTTCCCATGCCATCCTGGTTGCTGACAATAACCAGTTCATAACCCGCTTGCTGTAGTTGTAGCAGTGCCGGAATAACGCCGTCAAACAACTCCAGCTTTTCCAGACTGTCGATCTGTTTGTCTGCCGGCTCTGTGATTAAGGTACCATCCCGGTCTATAAAAAGAATTCTGCGTTTTCGTTGGTTCATGTGGTTTTCCATGTTTTTAGTACAGTTTCCAGGCTATCAAGGTCGCTGTTACTGCCGACCGATATACGGATGCAGTTCTGTAATAAGGGCTCGTTGTTGAAAGCCCGCAAGATGATATTTTGTTGTCCGCAATAGCGCATCAGGCCGCTGGCATCATCGAGGCGTATGAGGATGAAATTAGCATCCCCGGGCCAGATGTCAGTGATATAGTTCTGTGCTTTTAGTATCGTAAATAAGCGTTGTTTATTGTTTGCCAGTGCTTGTAGCTGCTGTTGTTGTAGGCTCAGAACTTCAGGGTCTAACAATCGCTCAGCTAACTCAACCACCGGACTTGCTAGCGGGTAGGGTGCAATGATGCGCCCGAGCAGATCAATAACTTCGGTCTGGGCTATTACCGTGCCGCAGCGCAAACCGGCGCCGGCCCAGGCTTTCGATAAAGTACGCAGTATCACTAGGTTATTGTATTCAGTAACTAGAGGGCAAAAAGAGGCTTTGTTTGAAAATTCAGCATAGGCTTCATCCACTACAACCAGTGCTCTGCCATTTACGGACTGAAGAATTTTTAGCAGAGTTGCTTTATCAATCGAGTCGCCTGTTGGGTTATTCGGAGTAGTTAGAAAAATTAATTTTAGCCGAGTATCGTTTGCTAAAGTCAGCAACAGTTTGTCGACATCCATGCTGAAGTTATCTGCAGCTAATCGTGGAATCGAAACCACATCGACACCTTGGGTCTGTGCAGCAATTGCATACATGCCGAATGCTGGGGTACATTGCAAGATGGCATCTTCGCCGGCACGACAGAATACTCGTGTTAGCAGGTCGATGCCCTCGTCGCTACCACGGGTCACTAACAGTTGTTTGCGATTAACCTGATAGAGGTTTGCCAACCGTGATACCAATCGTTGTGGTTGCGGCTCGGGGTAACGGTTTAGTTTTGAGTCTGGCAGCAAAGACCAGGGAGATTCATTTGCATTCAGCAGCACTCCCTCGCCTGGTGCTTCGCTACGGGCAGAAGAGTAGGGCTTCATTGCCACAATTTCCGGGCGCGCAAGCTTACTGATACTGATTTGCGACCTCATCTTTTTGCCGCGCTGTCAATCATGCTGAGCCGGCTTGTGACGGCCATTTTATGCGCGTTCAGGCCTTCAACTTCAGCCAGTATTTCTGCTGTGGGGCCAATTAATTGCAAGCCGCTACGACTGGCTTCTTGCAGGGTCATACGGCGTTTAAAATCACTCACACCAAGGGCGCCATGCGAGCGCGCCCAGCCATAGGTGGGCAATACATGGTTGGTTCCGGAGCAGTAGTCACCCAGGGATTCCGGGGTCCAGCGGCCGATAAATACTGAGCCCGCATTGTTTACTTGTTTTGCCAGTTCGCGCGGATTGCGGGTGTTAATAATAAGATGTTCAGGCGCATATTCTTCAGAAATTTCCAGCGCCTGTTGGAGGTTATCAACCAGAATAAACTGAGCAGATTGCAATGACTGCTTAAGGATTTTGGCGCGAGGGGTTTTTTCCAACAGACTTTCAAGTTTAGCAATCACCGCCAGCGCCAGCGTTTGGCTATCGGTAATCAAAAGCACTTGAGAATCTGGCCCATGCTCTGCCTGTGAGAGTAAATCCCAGGCTATAAATTCTGCACCGTTGTCAGCCAGTGCATGCTCATCAGCAATCACCAATGCTTCAGATGGTCCGGCAGGCATATCAATGGCGGCACCTTGTGGGTCTTGTGATACTTGTTGTTTAGCCTCGGTTACCCAGGCATTGCCGGGGCCAAAAATTTTACTGCAACGGGGAATGCTCTCAGTGCCGTAAGCCATGGCGGCAATCGCCTGTGCCCCACCCACACAAAAAACCTGATCGACACCAGCATAACTGGCAGCGGCCAGGATCTCAGCAGTTATCTTGCCGTTTGCATCCGGCGGCGAGCAAATAACCACCTGAGCACAGCCTGCAAGTTTTGCCGGTAATGCCAACATCAACACGCTCGAAACCAGCGGTGCACTACCTCCGGGTATATACAAGCCAACCGGACTCAGGGGTTTATAGCGGACTTCACAACGGATACCCGGCGCGGTTTCGACTTCTATATCTGCGGGCATATCGGCGCTATGAAATAACCGAATGCGCTTGCCGGCATCTTCAATGGCTTGGTACACCCGCCGATCAATTGATTCAGCCGCCTGAGTGATTTCTGCTGCAGAAATACACAAAGATTCTGCAGAGACTTGATCAAATTCTAAAGTAAGCTCTGCAAGGGCTTGATCACCGCTCGTACGAACTTTAGTAGTAATTTCGGTAACTAACTGCCTACGACCGTTCGTGGCGTTGGTCGGGCGTTGTAATAATTCCAATTGCTGTTTTCGACTCAGTGTTGACCATGTTTTGAGTGCCAATGGAATGCTCATGCCAGCATCTTCTCAACCGGTAATACCAGAATCGCCGATGCACCGGCAGCTTTAAGCGCTTCCAAGTGTTCCCAAAATACGCCTTCAGCACAAACTGCATGCACTGCAACAAGATTTTGAGTCCCTTCTAAAGGCATTATTGACGGGTTTTCAACGCCAGGCAGTAAAGCCGCGATTTTAGTAACAGCTGAACGCGGTGCATGCAGCATGACATATTTGCTCTTGCGGGCCTGTAAAACGCCATCAATTCGCGCTAATAATTGATCCATCAGCAACTGTTTATCGACTGATAATTTCTCACTCCGCCGGTATAGCGCAGCCTGGCTTTGATAGAGCACTTCAAGCTCAACCAGGTGGTTAGCGCGTAGGGTGGTGCCGGTTGAAACCAAATCTGCAATGGCATCGGCTGTGCCTAGACTGGGAGCAATTTCTACCGAGCCGGATAATTCACTGATCTGCATAGTGATACCTTTACGAGCCAGCAAGTGTCGGGTCAAGGCTGGATAACTTGTTGCGATGCGCTTTCCCTGTAACTCTGAACTATTTTCGATGCTCAAAGATTCCGGTACCGCAATGGATAAATGGCATTGACCGAAGCCAAGTAGCTTTAGACATTCCAGTTCGCTGGTTGCCTCACGCTCAAGCATAACTTCATAGGCGATGTTTTCCCCGACTATACCCAAGTCACAGACACCATCCAGTAACATTCTAGGAATGTCGTCATTGCGCACCAGTAGCAGGTCGACAGGGAAGTCTTTTCCATACCAGAATAACTTATCTTTACTGCGTGAAAATTCAAGTCCACTGCGTTTTAATAAGTCCAGTGACTTGTCTGAAAGTCGTCCGGATTTTTGTATCGCAATTCTAAGTCTACTCATGTTGTTTTATCCAATCTTTGCAATGCGGTTTTATAGCCACCGGCACCCATTTCCATAAACCTAGCCACACGCCCGACGGTAGTTACGCTGACACCGGTTATTTGATTGATTTCCCGGTAAGATTTTTTCTCAACCAGCAGTTGCACTACACGCCAGCGATCCACCATGGCTTCGATTTCTGCAGGGGTACAGAGGTCTTCCAGAAAATCTTTGATTTCACTTGGTGTTTGCAGCACTAACAATGCCTCTGAGAGTGACCTTGCTGCTGATGCAAGTTTGGTTTTTTGTGTTTGATTGTATTGTTTCATGGGTTTTCGTCTCAATTAATGCATTAGCGTGCTATTACACTAGCATATTAATGCAGTCTTTGTTCGAGCGCAATAATAAAGCGAAGAATTATTAGATCCCTGTGTAGTGCGTTAGTATGAGTAACACATTCGTAACATTCGGGAATTACACTTTTGCTAATAAGATGTAGTGCCTCTGGGTGTGATCAGACTAAATACGGGTAAAACTAATGAGAATGAAGCAGATTTCTAAACAGACAGTTAAATGTATTGCTAAACCTATCGTTAAACCCTTTGTAGTTATGGTAATGCTGGCTATTTCAAGCGCCGGTGTGGCTGCGGTCAGTGACCAGCAATTCCAGCAACTACTAGATCAGGTGAATAAAATGAATGCTCGCCTGGAAAAGCTAGAGCAGGAAAATGCCAGCTTGAAGCAGAGCAATACGGAGTTGCGTCAGACAAATACAGCGACAGCGGAGAAAACCAGCAAAATAGAAGACACGCTGGTACTTGTTGAGCAGCAGGTGGAGGCCACTTCCTGGGCAGAGAAAATTCGCTGGAAAGGTGACTTTAGACCCCGCTATGAATATATCGATGCCGAAGGCAGCGGTAGTCGCAATCGTAACCGAATCCGGGCAAGGGCAGAGCTAATTGCAGAAATAAATCCAGAGGTGATGGTAGGTATTGGCCTGGCGAGTGGATCTGAAAGCCCGGTCTCTACTAACCAGTCGCTGGGCGCTGGTGGAACTACAAAAAACCTGAGCTTGGACCTTGCGTACTTTGACTGGAAGGCTACGGAAAATCTGGCTGTGGGTGGCGGTAAATTTAAAAATCCAATCAAACGAACCGGGGGTCATGCCTTGCTGATGGATTCTGACTGGCGGCCGGAAGGGGTGAATTTGCGTTGGGAAAACAACAATTTATTCGTTAATTCAATGTTCAATTATTTTGAAGGCGACAGTAACAGAGGCACTAAACCCAGCTATTTTGTTCAGGCTGGAATCACACTGCAACCAGTGGATGCGGTGCGCCTTAAAATTGGTGCCGGTTATAGTGTAATGAATGCGGCAGGATACTCTTCATTTTTTGGCGATGATGATTTTTTTGGTAATAGCTTTAATCCGCTTAGCATGAGATACCGGTATAACTATAATGTTTTACAGGGTTTTGCAGAGCTGGGATTCAGTCTGTTTGGTCTGCCGGTGCTGATTTTCGCTGACATCATTCACAACTCTGAAGCCCCGATCAATAATGATGGCTACGCCGTTGGTTTTCGTTTAGGTAAGGTTAAAAAACCGGGGGAATGGGATGTCCGTCTGGCCTATCAGAATCTGGAAGCCGATTCGACTTTTGGCTTAATCACGGATTCTGATTTTGGTGGGGGCGGTACCGATGTTCGCGGGTATATATTCAGAGGGGGCTATGGTATTGCTAAAAATTGGTCTGCCAATATGACTTATATTCATTCGCAGAACGACCTTGCAAGTGGTAAGCCCAGAGATTTTAACCGCTTGCACCTGGACTTAAATTTCAAGTTTAAATAAGTTGTTTTCTGTGGTCACTTCAGAGGCTGCAGGCAAGCAGGAGTTGGGGCTTAGCCGCTGGCTTAAATTCGAGCCAAGGGTAGGCTGATTCGAAAGGTACTGCCGTGGCCTTCCTGGCTTTCTATCTCGAGTTTACCATGGTGCTTTTCGACCACATGCTTAACGATAGCCAATCCCAGACCGGTACCGCCCTGATTACGGTTGCGGCCGGCATCTGCCCGATAAAATCGCTCTGTAAGCCGAGGGATATCACTGGAGTCAATGCCCGGGCCATTATCTATAACCTCAAACACTGCAGACCCCGCTTGCCGGAACCATGAAATCTGAATCTCTCCGCCCGGCTGGGTATAGCGCACGGCATTGGCAATTAAGTTACCAAAAGCGCTTTTCAGGTCGCGTTTTTTACCTGGAATAATCAGAGCTTTGTCGATGTTGTACTCAATGCTGTGTTGGTCCAGCGATAACTCAGTTGCAGTCAGGCTCAATTCATTCAGCAGCAGCGATACATCCACCATGGCTGTGATAGTTTTGGGAGTACTAGACTCATCTTGTAAACGCGCCAATTCAAGCAGGTCAGTGACTAGATCATTCATGGAAACTGTTTGTTTATACAATTTTTTGAAAACTTCGTGGTTAGGGTCTGCCTGATCAGCTTTGAGCACTTCCAGATAACCATTGAGTACGGTTAAAGGCGTGCGCAATTCATGCGAAACATTAGCTACAAAGTCATGCCGGATTTGGTTTTGCAGTTGAATTTTTGTGATGTCAGTAAACGCTAGCAAATACTTATCTTCGGAGTATTTTAGTAACTGCACCCGGAAGCTTAGATTATTATCTACGGGTGATGTGATTTTCAGATGATCGGCCTCCAAGCCACGGGATTCGAGCCAATGGGTAAACTCCGCTTGCTCCAGTGCATCACATACTGAGGCGCCAATATTGTGCTGATCAAAGCCGAGGCTGTTGACGGCTGCCGGGTTGAAGCGTTGTAGATTGAACTCCGCATCAATAAATAGTAAGGGCTCGGGAAATGCATCAGTAGCATCGAGTAATGCGGAAAATCTTTCCTGCTGTTGAGTGATTTGAGCAGTTATACGCTGCTCGTTGATGTTCAGTGCTGTTTGTAAGTGCTCTGGTAAATGAAGTTTAGCTGAACTTGCACCGGGATCAGATAATAGCCAAACAGATAGCTTGTAGCTATTGAACATATACCAGGCCAACCAGCCAGCCAGAGCAATTACTAGCAGCAGCAAAATTTGACCCAGAATCCAACCAAGACCAACTGCCACAATAAGGCTTATGCCAAGTATTAGCAGGTGTTTGTAGAATGGTTTTTGTGCTTGCTGCATAGGGTTTATAAATTCATAGTTTAAGCAAATTCTGCCTGACCAATAACAGTTTCAATAACAGGTTTTCTGATTTTAACCGTATTCGGCAATCACTGCGCTGAAAATATTTCTGCAAAACTAAACTGTTTAGAAAGAGAATCTATACCATACAGGACTAAAATGGTACTATATGCGGATGTTAAGGATCTCAAAAATGACCGATTACGCAATCCAGATGATGGTCAGCCTGTACCGTGCGGATCGAATGGAGTCGGGGGCACTATTAAATACGCAAGTTCTTGCGGATCGTGTGCATTTAGAAACCCCGACAGCCAGTAAGGTAATGAAACTTTTGTGCCAGCAACAACTGGTTCAATCAATCCGTGGCGCACATGGTGGTTATTTATTGGTGCGTTCTGGCGAGCAGATTTCTGTAGCGGATATTATTGCCGCAATTGAAGGTCCAATCGCAATGACGGAGTGTTCGATTGAAGATAATCTCTGTGGTCAGCAATCAGTTTGTGGTTTGAGTGCAAACTGGCGGCGCATATCAGAGGCGGTGGCAGAGGCATTATCTGGTGTCAGTCTGGCCGATATGGCAGGCCCGGTAGATCCTCGCAAAATCCCTAATTTACACATCCAAACGCTGACCCAATAGGCAACAATGTAATGTCGAAACAAGCATCTCAAATAGACCAGCTGGTCGCAGCCAAATATAAATATGGCTTTGTCACCGATATAGAAACGCAAGGCTTGCCGCCGGGTCTGGATGAAGGCACGGTACGCGCGATTTCGGCGTTTAAAAAAGAGCCGGAGTGGTTATTGGAATGGCGCTTGGCGGCTTTTCAGCACTGGCTTACACTGACTCCACCGAATTGGGCAAAGCTGGATATTCTACCCATAGATTTTCAAGCAGTGTCGTATTACGCAGCACCAATACAGGACAAAGACCGGCCACAATCACTGGATGAAGTTGACCCTAAACTACTGGAAACTTATGAAAAACTAGGTGTGCCGCTACATGAACGCGCGCGCCTTGCAGGGGTTGCGGTAGATGCTGTGTTTGATTCGGTTTCAGTCGGCACTACATTTAAGAAAGAATTGGCCGAAGTCGGGGTTATCTTTTGTTCGTTTTCAGAGGCGGTGCAGGAGCATCCCGAGCTGGTTCGTCAGTATCTGGGCAGCGTTGTTCCGGTAAGTGATAACTTTTTTGCCTGCCTTAATTCGGCGGTATTCTCTGATGGCAGTTTTTGCTATATACCCAAAGGCGTGCGCTGCCCGATGGAGCTTTCCACCTATTTTCGCATTAATGCGGCGGAAACCGGGCAGTTTGAGCGCACGCTTATTATTGCCGAAGAGGGCAGTCATGTTTCTTATTTAGAAGGCTGCACAGCTCCCATGCGGGATGAAAATCAACTGCATGCAGCGGTAGTTGAACTGATTGCCCTGAAAGATTCTTATATTAAATATTCCACCGTGCAAAATTGGTACCCCGGAGATGAAAACGGGGTAGGTGGAATTTATAACTTTGTAACCAAACGCGCAGATTGTCGTGAAGACGGCGCTAAGGTTTCCTGGACTCAGGTGGAAACCGGTTCAGCACTAACTTGGAAATATCCATCGTGTATTTTGCGTGGTGACAATACCACCGGTGAGTTTTATTCGGTTGCCTTAACCAATAATTACCAGCAAGCCGATACCGGAACCAAGATGATTCACCTGGGAAAAAATACCCGCAGTAAAATCATCACCAAAGGAATTTCCGCTGGCCACGGGCAAAACACTTACCGGGGTCTGGTACATGTTGGCAAAAATGCGGATGGCGCACGAAATTACAGTCAATGTGATTCCATGCTTATCGGCAAAACCTGCGGGGCACATACTTTTCCCTACATCGAAGTAAAAAATCCTACGGCCCAGGTTGAGCATGAAGCCACCACTTCAAAAATTGGCGAAGACCAGCTGTTTTATTGTCTGCAGCGCGGAATTAGCGAAGAGGATGCCGTTTCCATGATCGTTGATGGTTTTTGTAAAGAAGTCTTTCGTGAATTGCCAATGGAGTTTGCGGTTGAAGCGAAAGCGCTGCTGGAAATATCACTCGAAGGCGCTGTTGGATAACTTAAGAAATACCTGAATAGAGATAAAAATAATGAGCACGATATTAGAAATCAAAGACCTTTACGCGTCAGTAGAAGGCACGGAAATCCTTAAAGGTCTCAATTTAACCCTTAATGCGGGTGAAATTCACGCCATTATGGGTCCAAACGGCGCCGGCAAAAGCACGCTTGGAAATGTCATCGCCGGAAGGGATGGCTATACCGTAACGGCAGGTGAAGTGTTGTTCAAAGGTAAGGATATTTTGCAACTGGATACTGAAGAACGCGCCTGTGAAGGTGTGTTTTTGGCGTTCCAGTATCCGGTTGAAATCCCCGGCGTAAATAACACTTATTTTTTGCGCGCAGCACTCAATGCCCAGCGGGCTTACCGTGGAGAATCTCTCATGGATGCCGCGGAGTTTTTACGCTTGGTGCGGGAAAAGCTCAAAATATTAGACATCAAAGATGATTTGCTGAAACGCGCGGTTAATGTGGGTTTTTCCGGCGGTGAAAAAAAGCGTAATGAAATATTTCAGATGGCGGTGCTTGAACCGACTCTGGCGATTCTTGATGAAACTGATTCCGGTCTCGATATTGATGCTTTACGCGCGGTAGCAGCCGGAGTAAATGCACTCAGGGATGCCGATCGGGCAATGTTAGTCATTACCCATTATCAGCGCCTATTAGATTACATTGTTCCGGATGTTGTGCATGTACTGGCGGATGGGAAAATTGTCCGCAGCGGTGGTGCTGAATTGGCATTGCAGCTTGAAGAAAAAGGTTACACC
>JAKITM010000165.1 GCA_021648045.1 Lysobacterales bacterium | reverse complement strand
GATCATTTGCAGCACTAAAGCCCGCATTAACCGTGTTTTCGATCCAATGTATAGTGGGAAACTCGGCTTGGAATGAAGCCAGCCTGCCATCGGCTGAATTATTATCAACAACTATCACTTCTATGTCGCCAGTTTGCTCACTGAGTTCCGCTATAATTGAATACAGACACTTAATGAGTGGATCCCAGCTACGGTAATTAACAATCACAATGGCAGTTTTAGGCATGCAGTTACTCAGTCGGGAGTTTCGGCAGTTATCAGAAAACCTTTGGTGAGCCAGTCTCGGAAAATCATCCTTGAAAACCGGTAACTCAGGGTTCGCTTAGGTCGTACTGCTCCGATCTGGATATTCACGAAACCCGCACCCTCAAACATAGCCAGTGCGTCTTTGCGGCAGAACCAACGAAGATGTGTTCTGTCCATCACTCCGTGCTCGCGGTATTGGAATGACTGTCGAAAAATTAGCATGCTCAGAAAACTTAGATTGCGCACATTTGGTAAACTGCATATCACTTTCCCCCCAGGACGCAATCTAGTCCGTAAACTGGCAAGCGTATGCCACGGCTCGACCAGGTGTTCCAGTACATCACCACAAATAAGATGACTGAAATATGCTTCCGGTAATGTATCGACAATCTGCTCCAGGTCGCCGCAACGCACCTCATCCAGTGCCGAATTTTGTCGCGCCTCATCAGCCGCAGATTCAATCAACTCAATCCCCCAGACGGTTGCGGCACGCCCCTCGCGCTTAATCAATGCTGCCACATGCCCGGCCCCACAGCCGACATCTAACACGCAGTTATTTAGAGCAATCTCTACGCAAGCCACCAACTCGGGGCGTTCGTGACGATAATAACTTGACTCTGTTTGCGACTCAGTTTGCATAGGGTGAGCATATAGCATAACACTACAGTGGGAAAGCTCAGTTGCCGAGGTTTGAGTGATTATTTTGTAAGCGCAAAACAAACCCCAGCCTATTTATTTCAAAAGCACTTATTTCAATAACCATTATTGCCACTGATAAAAAAAACCCCGCAATTGCGAGGTTTTTTCATCAGTGATGGAGAAAAGTTATTTCTTTTTATCATCCACTTCTTCGAACTCGGCATCAACCACATCATCAGCTGCCTCTGCCGGGGCGGCTTCTTCTGTCTCCCCTGCTGCAGCGGCTGCTTCTGCATCCGCCTGTGCTTGTTGATGAATCACTTGGCTGGCCTCGGTTAAAGCTTCAACACTGGCATCGATCGCAGCTTTGTCGTCTGCTTTCATAGCCTCTTCAACCTTGCTGATAGCCTCTTCGATTTTCTGCTTATCATCGCTAGCCAACTTGTCGCCCATTTCTTTCAGGCTACTCTGGGTTGCATGCACCATACCATCTGCTGTGTTTCTGGTAGTTACAAGCTCCTTGAATAAACGATCTTCCTCAGCATGTGCTTCGGCATCGTTAACCATGCGTTCGATTTCCTCTTCAGAAAGACCAGAACCGGCTTTAATTTCTACCTTCTGCTCTTTACCAGTGGCGTTATCTTTCGCTGATACATGCATGATGCCGTTGGCATCCAGGTCGAAGGTTACTTCGATCTGTGGCATACCGCGCGGTGCTGGGGCAATTCCACTAAGATCAAAACGAGCCAGCGATTTATTATCCGCTGCGCGTTCCCGCTCACCCTGTAATACATGTACAGTTACCGCCGCTTGATTATCTTCTGCAGTAGAGAAAGTTTGCGATGCCTTGGTAGGAATCGTGGTGTTTTTCTCGATCAATTTGGTGAGTATTCCACCCATGGTTTCAATACCCAGCGATAATGGCGTTACATCTAGCAACAACACATCTTTCACATCACCGGCAAGTACACCACCCTGAATTGAAGCGCCCATAGCCACAGCCTCATCAGGATTTACATCCTTGCGGGGTTCCTGGCCAAACAGTTTAGTAACCGCTGCTTGAACCATCGGCATACGGGTTTGGCCACCAACCAGAATGACATCATCCAGATCAGAAATACTCAGCCCAGCATCTTTCAGGGCAATTTTACAAGGCCCAAGAGTGCGTTCTACCAGATCACCAACCAATGATTCCAGCTTGGCACGGGTTAGTTTAATAATCAGGTGCTTAGGGCCGGATGCATCTGCAGTAATATAGGGCAGATTAACTTCTGTTTGCTCGGTAGTAGACAGCTCGATTTTGGCGCGCTCGGCCGCTTCCCGCAGGCGTTGCAGTGCTAATGGATCATTACGCAGGTCTACACCCTGGTCTTTTTTGAATTCAGCGACCAGATAATCAATTACGCGCTTGTCGAAATCTTCACCACCAAGGAATGTATCACCATTGGTTGCCAACACTTCAAACTGATGCTCGCCGTCAATATCGGCAATTTCAATGATGGATACATCAAAGGTACCGCCACCAAGATCATAAACTACCAGCTTGCGGTCACCGACTTTTTTATCCATGCCATAGGCCAAAGCGGCCGCCGTTGGCTCATTAATAATGCGTTTGACTTCAAGCCCGGCAATTTTTCCTGCATCCTTGGTAGCCTGGCGCTGTGAGTCGTTGAAGTAAGCCGGAACAGTGACTACTGCTTGGGTAACTTCTTCACCCAAGTAGTCTTCTGCGGTCTTTTTCATTTTCATCAACACAAGTGCGGAAATTTCCGGAGGTGCCATTTTTTTGCCGTTAGCTTCAACCCATGCATCGCCATTGTCGGCTTCAACAATTTTATAAGCCACTAAATCAATATCTTTTTGCACCACATCTTCTTTGAATTTACGCCCGATCAATCGTTTGATTGCATACAGGGTATTTTCGGGGTTAGTT
>JAKITM010000164.1 GCA_021648045.1 Lysobacterales bacterium | reverse complement strand
GCTCTTGATCCGTATAGCAAATGAAACTTTTCGGCAATCACAATGAGGATCCCACTCAAAGTTATCATTCACTCTACAAATCAATATCTTGCACTGCCTCAGCACGATCACTTGCAGGATCTAGGTAGTAGATTACGGCTCTTCTGTTTTCGGCGGGTTAATTTTTTCAGATGCTACCTGGATAATGCCATGCCGCAGTTCTTTGGTCATAAACAGCTTGGCATCATGAGTGACAGACTCTAAAACCTCATCAAAAGTTAGTTTGCCATCGCTGTTACGCTGCAAAACACCGGCTTTGGTGAGATTGCCGATGAATTGCCGGAATAGGGTTTTATCGTAAAATTCCGGCGCGTCAAATTCATGCAGCATAGAAATTCGCTGTGCGGTGAGGGTGCAGAGTTTTTCCAATTCACCACGCGAAAGTACACCGGAGCCATTTTTAACCAGCACGGCGATAGTAATAAAATACCGCTGGAAAGTCTGCAACATAACACGGCCCATCAGATTAAGACTCGCAGCAGTTTCACTACCGCCTCTAGCGCGTTTCAGAGTGACCTTTCCGGTAATTAGTTTTAAGTCTTTCAGTACCTCAATGTTATCTAGCAATGCCTGGTCGGCGCTGTCCCGATCCCAGGGTAGGAATAGCTCACTGCGAAGGTAAGGGTAGATGGCGTGGAACAGGCCTTGCAGGCGTGCACTCGAAATTTCCGATTGTATTTGGAAGCAACTGGCAACAAATGAAGGCAAAACGAAAAGATGAGATACATTATTACGGAAATAAGTTAGTAAGACCCCAGCGTTTTCACTGACGGTAATAATATCCCCTAAGGTATGTTCGCGCTTTTCAATCACTCCAAGCTCAATTCCGTAGCCGATAATTTCTATCGGGCTGAGCTCGGTAATAGTGACCCGGGATGATAGCGGCGCGCCTTTGAGAGTGCTTAGATAAAGTGCCAGCAGCTCTTCCAGTTGATCTTCAGCAAGCGCATGCTTGGTGCTTGCGAGTAGGCAGATGGCTAATAAATTAATTGGGTTTACATCAGCCGTACGGTTGATGTTGGTCATAATGGTGTTTGCTAAATTATCAATCAGTGGATTGAGCCATTTGGGCTTCTCTTCGATGGTTTCCTTGCGCCAACCAGGAGCTGCTTTTTCGAGCAGGTCATCCAGTAAAATTGGTTCGCCGAAGTTCACATGCGCCTTACCATAATTACGGCGTAAAACCTTAAATAAGCCGAGGAAATCTAACAGTGATTCTGATTTTTTTTCTTCCCCGCTGAGCTCGGAAATGTAAGATTTTCCTTCTACCAGTTGTTCGTAGCCGATATAAACCGGCTGAAAAACAATAGGCTTTGTCGGTACTCGCATATAGGCTTTAACAGTCATCTGTAACATCCCTGCCTTGGGTGGTAACAAACGACCAGTGCGTGAGCGCGTTCCCTCGATAAAGTATTCAATCGACACACCCTGGCTGAGTATAAGGCTGAGGTACTCATCAAATACGGCAGCATACAGAGGGTTGGTAC
The DNA here is from genome assembly GCA_021648045.1 of Lysobacterales bacterium. Classification (GTDB taxonomy): domain Bacteria; phylum Pseudomonadota; class Gammaproteobacteria; order Xanthomonadales; family SZUA-36; genus SZUA-51. The sequence continues at coordinate 1,334 of JAKITM010000164.1, read as the reverse complement.
GGAAGCTGCGGCGCATATAGAAAGCTCCGCCGCGGCGTAAAAACTGACCGACCCCGGGCATGTTCAGATTAATCCCAGCCGCAATATGCGGTGGCACATGCCCGTGGTGATAGAGCAGATAAGACATCAGCAGGTAATCTATGTGGCTACGATGGCATGGCACATAGATAATTGCTTTATCGTGGGCAATTTCCTCGAATTTTTTAAAGTGACGCAGCTCAACACCTTTGTAAAGCTTGTTCCAAAACCAGGTAAGTATCAAGGAACCTATTTTTACCATCGAATAGGAATAGTTTGCCGCAATTTCGCGGATATTTTTTTCGGCAAGGGCGCGGGCTTTCTCTGGGCTGATTTTAGCCTTTTTGGCTTTGATGGCAATTGCGGCTTTTACCCGCTCACTATCAAGCACTTTATTTAATAGCGTGCGGCGATGGGATAAATCCGGACCGATGGCGGCTTCACGGGTTTTGCGGATGCGTGTGCGTGCGAGTCTTGAAATCTTGCGCACGGCTTTTCCGGCATCGGCTTTTTCATCTACCAGGGTGCGTAATGAAATAGGTGTGCCGTAATATACAAAAGTGTTACGCCCATTAATCAGAGTGCTAAACAAACGCCGCAGGCGACTAGCTATTTCCCAGCTTTCGCTGAACATGAGTTTGGTAATGGACTCTTCTTTGTCTGGCGCCCGCCCTATCAACACAGTCACCGGCACTAACTGAGCTTCAAACGCTGGGTTTTCCAGTGCGTACTGGGTCAGCATTTTGAGCATGTCCGAGCTGCGTCGCTTCGTATAGCGGCGTAACAACAAGCCCTTGAGTTGGCGCAAAGCCGCCCAGGAACGATTACCTACCCGTTGGCCATTCTCCATTGGAAAAAGCGGACGAGACAGGCCGTGCTTTTCACAGGCTTTGTCCAGAATCAGCAGGGACGACAGCGAATAGGAATCGAGGATGTAGCAGGTTGGAATATCCAGTTTGAGCCCAGCATCTACGACCGGGTCAGGCAAAACCTTGCTACGAACCCACAGGTGTAGAATTGCACGCAGCAGCAACTGCCAGTAAAGCCGCAGGCGCTGCCCGATTGAAAGTTGTTTTGGAAATGTTTTCAAAGTATCTACTTATGACTGCTGGAACGCTATTTTAGCAATATTCTTGCATTGGTGTGGGTAGCGAGTATAAATTTCGGGATTTATATAAAAGAGGGTTGTCGTGTAGATACTATGAAAGCCACAAAAGTCGTATCCTCTAAGATCCAAACAAAATCGGAGAAAACAAATGACTCAAGTGGCTTTCAAACAAGACTTTACATCAAATGACCCTATTTTGTATATGGCA
>JAKITM010000045.1 GCA_021648045.1 Lysobacterales bacterium | reverse complement strand
GTGCCGCTTTTACTTGTTTAGGGTCGTTACTGTTCAGCATTTGCCCTAAATAATAGGTGTTTACAATTGCAATATCACACTGACCCGCAGCCACGGCTTTAATTTGATCACGGTCACCGCCTTTGGGCTTTCGTGCCATATTATTAACTAAGCCTTCTACCCATTGAGTTGTGATTTTCTCGCCTTGATGGGCCAGCATGGATGCAACAAGCGACTGATTGTATATATTATTAGAAGAGCGCACACAAATGCGCTTTTTCCACTTAGGCGAGGCAAGGTCTTCGTAAGTACTCAGCTCAGATGGTTTAACGCGGTCTTTAGCGTACACTAGCATGCGAGAACGGGTGGTTAACCCCACCCAATACCCATCGGCATCGCGCAAATGCTCAGGCACCCATCGTTTCATCCTCTCAGTTAAAACCGGTTGCAACACGCCAGCTTCTTTTGCCCGGTGCAAGCGACCCGCATCGGTGGTAATAAAAATGTCGGCGGGGCTGTTAATACCTTCAGATTCCAGGCGTTTTAACAAGGCATCGGCCTTACTGGTAATCAAGTTGACCTCAATACCTGTTTGCTTGGTAAAGTTTTCCAATAGCGGTTTAATCAGCTGCTCTTTTCGAGCGGAGTATACATTGACTTCATCAAGTGCCGCATAAACAGGTAAAGTAAATGCGCAAATCAAAAATAATAGACAACTGTTTTTAAATAGATTTTTCATGGTAATCACAAACTCCTACTCATCATTCAATGAATGATTTTAATCTAATTGATAATCATTATCAATTAGAATTGAGTTGATTAATAAGCTATTGTGGACCCCTGTTGTGGGCGCCTATTGCCGATAAGGTAATCACTCAAAACAAATATCCGGGACAGACACCCCAGAAACTAACCGAGGTCATCAGCAACACAGCAACCACCAGCCTACTAATGCCGGTACTGGCAGTAGGCAAATTAGTGTCAACAAGAGGGCCCGTGAAGGCTACGTGCTTAATCTGACCGGTGCTTCCGTTATCAGTACCATCAGCTATTTTCTATCGGGGACGGTACCTGAAGGTACCGTCCCCCCCTACTGTAGCGGATGTGCATGTTTTTGGGATTCAAGCTATCCTATACTCATAATACATAAGATCAGTGAGACGAGGGGAATCTAAATGAATAAAAAACATACCACAGTAGTAATGATTTTTATGCTTTTCGTTATAACAATGACGGATGTTTTGGCACTACCCGCCGATGATTTTGTTATAACAATTCAAACTGACAACCTGGGTGACAGTAGCAACACTTCTATAGAATTGCCTTTTACGGGAGGTTTATACGATGTGGACTGGGACAATGATGGCACTTTTGATGACCTGGCTGAATCATTTACTTATACCCACGACTACGGTGTAGCCGGCACATACACCCTGCGGGTACGCGGGAGCTTTGGTGGCTTAAATTTCAACGGTGTTGGTGATGTAAGAAAACTGATTGAGTTAAGTCAATGGGGAAACAATACCTGGCCTACCATGTATCGCCTGTTTTTGCTCGCCACCAACCTCACTATCACCGCCAGCGATTCGCCCAACCTTTCGGCAGGGCCTAGTCTGGAAGAAATGTTTTTCGGTGCGGATTTAGCCAATCCAGACACCAGCGGGTGGAATACTACCGCTGTTACCAATATGGCGGGCATGTTTAAATCCGCCGACATTGCCAACCCCGATGTCAGCAACTGGAATGTTGCCGCTGTCATCAGCATGTCACAAATGTTTCTCAGCGCACCTATGGCAGACCCTGATGTTAGCGCCTGGATCACGTTTGCATTGGAAGACAGCAGCGAAATGTTCCGCTTTGCCACAGTAGCCAGCCCTGCAGTTGGCAACTGGGATGTTAGCAGTCTGCTTGATGCAACGAATATGTTCAGTAATATCGATAGTAGTCTTTATGACAGTATTTTAACTTCCTGGGCAATCCAAAGCTTGCAGCCAAATGTTAGCTTTGGTGCTGGGACTTCTAACTATTGCACCAATCTTGCCAAAAATTCCAGAGACAATATAACTCTCAGTTACAACTGGACCATCAGTGATGGAGGCAGAGCTTGCACTGCAGTCGAGGATGCGTTTATTACCACTTGGAATACTTTTTTGGTCGTAGACAGCCCAACTCTAATCAGCATCCCCATGATTGGCGGTCCCTATGATGTGGACTGGAATAATGACGGTGTTTATGATCAAACTATCAACAGCGGGTCAGCATCCCACCTGTATCCGGCAGGCGTATTTACCGCCACTGTACGAATTCGTGGCGGTTTCGATACTATCCGGTTCGCTAATGCCGGCGACCGCAACCTAATACTTTCGGTGGACCAATGGGGTACTAATGCCTGGACAAGTTTTCAGAACGCTTTTTGGGGCGCAGAAAACCTGGAAATACTAGCTACCGATACTCCAGACCTTTCCCAGCTGACCAGCCTACAGCGGATGTTTATGGGTGCATTCAATGTAAACCCAGATGTCTCTAACTGGGACACATCAACTGTGACCAATATGGCTAGCATGTTTCGCAGCGCAAGCAGTGCCAACCCGAATCTTGAGCTCTGGGATACCTCGGCGGTTACTGGAATGGCAGTGATGTTCGGAAACGCCAGCAGCTTTAATCGTGACCTGAGTACCTGGAGTATCCCGCTGGTGAACAACATGTTGTCCATGTTTGACGGCAGCGGACTTTCACCTGGAAATTACGACCAGATACTCATCGCCTGGCAGGCGCAAACACATCAGACCAGTGTTGGCCTGGGGGCGTTAAACACTACTTACTGCTCAGTTGCCGCGAGCACTGCCCGTACTAACCTGATCAATATCAGCAACTGGGCTATTTCTGACGACGGGCCCGGTTGCCAACCTGCAGCACCCCCCAGCGTTGATCTTGCGACGGTCAGTGATACCGGAAAATTTGATAGTGATAACATTACTTTTGATAACACCCCCGACCTGGAAGTTGTTTGTAGTTCAGCTGACGACCAAATCCTCCTGTATACAAACCAGCCTTCACCGCAGACTCCGTTGCAAATATATAACTGTTCAAGCTCGACAACTGAAACCGTTACGCTCAACACCCCACTTACTGACAATACTCACGCTATTCAATACAGCCGAAGACTTTCCGGGGCAATCTCAAACCCCTCCCCGGCCCTAGCGATTACCATTGATACTCAACCGCCAGCAGGACCCGGTTCGCTAGGTTTACCAACGGCACCCTTCCGCGATGAAACAACTACGCTTTCCGGCACCTGTGGCGTCGATGCCGGTAGCGGCACTGTCAAAATAAGCAGCACACCGGCGAATGGTTTTATTGGTAGCTACAACTCGGAAATTGGTCTTTTTCTGGGCGGCGAGGTCAGCATTAGTAATCCGGTTTGGAACGATGGTAGTTGGGAAATTAATTTTGAATGCTCCGACATTGCCGGAAACACCAGTATGCTCGGCCCCTTCGGACCACTAATCGCCGACACCATTTGTTTTGACACAGACTTATTGACACAGGCAGATTTCCTGCCACAAAATGAAATTCAGCTGTGTGGAGGCAATAACTCACTCACCACCGGACCCAACCTAACCGTAAGGAACGGTGCGATAACCTATTTTCAGTCACCCGAAACCACCCTAGGCAACGGCTTTACTGTCGAGGCAGGCGCAGTATTTAGCTCATCTCCAGCCATTGGTAATAGTCCGCCACATATATTCGGCCCCGAACAAATTCTTGCCACTATCGGCGATACCGTAGTCTATTCCGACACCCAAAGCTGTAAAGATATTGAAGATGGTAACTTGCTGATCAGCCCTGCAAGTAGCGGCATATTGGCAGGCCCCGCAGGCAGCGAGTTCTTTATTATCGGATGCATTGATAGCGGCGTCGAGACCGCCATGAAAGTGCTGGAAATTATCAAGAACTAGGCAATGGGAACGGTACCTGAAGGCACCGTTCCCTAGTTTATTCGTTGGTTATTTTTGTTTGGGCATGTAGAGATCGGTGATGGTGCCTTCGAAGGCTTCAGCAGCCATTGCTACGGTTTCGGAAAGGGTTGGATGTGGGTGGATGGTGAGGCCGATATCTGCAGCTTCGGCGCCCATTTCTATGGCTAAGGCACATTCTGAAATCAGTTCGCCTGCATTTACGCCGACGATACCAGCACCAATGACCTGCTTGGTGACGGGGTTAAAAAGCAGTTTAGTTAAACCTTCGCTACGAGCAATACCCAGAGCACGGCCGGAAGCTGCCCAGGGGAATTTACCCACTTTATAGTCAATACCTTTTTCTTTGGCTTCGATTTCGGTGGTTCCTACCCAGGCAATTTCAGGATCGGTATAGGCTACTGATGGAATCACTCGGGCATCAAAGAAGGACTTTTCACCGGCACAAACTTCGGCGGCAACCTTGGCTTCATGAGTAGCTTTATGTGCCAGCATAGGCTGGCCGACTATATCGCCGATGGCAAAAATATGTGGCTGATTGGTTTGTTGTTGATTATTAACCGGGATAAACCCGCGTTCATCAACATTTACACCGGCTTTATCAGCACCAATCAAGGCGCCATTAGGTGAGCGCCCAACTGCAACAAGTACGCGGTCAAAATCCAGTTTTTCTGGCACATTGTTACCGTCTAAATACACACTAAGAGCATCATCACCGGCTTCAACCTTTTCTACACGGGTATTTAAAAAGATATTATTCAAACTGTTTTTTAAGCGTTTTTGCAGCGGTCGAATCAGGTCTTTATCGGCACCCGGTATTAGCTGGTCAAGCATTTCTACTACTGTCACCTGACTACCCAATGCCTGATAAACAGTTGCCATTTCCAGACCGATAATACCGCCGCCAATGACCAGCAACCTCTGCGGGATATCCTCTAACTCAAGTGCATCGGTTGAATCCATTAGGCGCGAGTCATCCCAGGGCATGCTGGGAAGTTTTACAGATTGTGATCCTGCGGCAATGATACAGCGGGTAAAACTCACCGCTTTTAAACCATGTTCGCCAGCAACCATTAGGCTATGCTCATCGCTGAAGCGACCATGACCGGTTATCAAGGTGATTTTTCGTTGTTTGGCAATGCTTGCCAGGCCACCGGTTAAACGGGAAACTACAGAAGTTTTCCACTCGCGTAACTGGTCTAAATTAATTTCAGGTTCGCCAAAGTGCAAGCCGTGTGCCGACATGGCTTCAGCTTCATCGATTACTCTAGCGGTATGCAATAATGCCTTGGATGGTATACAACCCACATTCAGGCAGACCCCACCGAGGCTGTCGTAGCGTTCAATTAAGGCTACTTTTAAGCCTAAATCAGCAGCCCGGAAAGCGGCGGTATAACCGCCCGGGCCGGCACCGAGAACAACTAGGTCGTAGTCATATTTAGCATCCGTTTTTGGTTGTGGCTCAGCCACTGGTTCTTCAAGCGTGCTGGCCTCTACCACGGGTGTAGCTGGGACAACTTCAGCTTCTTCTGCTATTTCCGGTGCTTTATCCGCAGCTATATCTGCTACTTCAGCAACTGCAACTTCCAAAGTAGCAATTAAATCGCCTAAATTAACTTTGTCGCCAAGCGCAACACCCAGACTTAGAATTTTACCCGCTTGCGGGGCGGGGACTTCCATGGTTGCTTTATCGCTTTCCAGAGTGATAATTGACTGTTCAGCAGTGACTTCATCACCCGCTTGCACCAGTACTTCAATTACCGGAATATCATCAAAATCACCGACATCGGGAACCAGAATGTTAATTGTGTTTGTCATGCTTATTCCTCTGCCCCAATCCCCGGGGATTGCGGTTCTACTTCCAGTATTAATTCGTTGTTGGCATGTCGCCAGCTTAAATGTCGTAAAAAACTCATTCCTAACAAGGTATCGCCACCCAATCCCGGACTGATAACTGCGCGTACATTATTTACCCGAATTGAGCCCAGGCTTACCTGATCAAGCCGAGTCATATAACCGAGGGCGATCCCATTTGCGGTTTGCAGCTGAATTTGCTGACCTTTTTCCAGGCCCAGTTGCTCTGCCAGCTTTTCCGGTATGGCCACAGCGGTGGCTCCGGTATCGAGCAAAAACTCCACCGCTTTACCATTGATTTCGCCCTCGGCACGATAATGCCCTTGGCGATCCGCAGGAATAATCACGGTGTTGCCACTTACCCGCAGCGGTTGTACAGCTGATCTTGCGCCGAGAAAATCAAACAACCAGGTCAATACCAATAATAATGAGGCTATCGCCAACCAGGCCATTACCTTTGAAGTTTTCTTTAGCTCGGAATTTACTGGTGTTTGCATAGGCCCGGTTACAACATCACCCGCCTGATATCTGCCATCATTTCGGCGAGATAGCGAGTAAATCTAGCAGCTGAAGCACCATCAATTACTCGATGGTCATAAGACAACGACAGCGGCAACATCAGCCGTGGGCGAAACTCCATGCCATTCCACAGGGGTTTCATATAAGCGCGGGAAACACCTAAAATTGCAACTTCCGGAGCATTGATAATGGGTGTAAATGCGGTACCACCGATACCACCCAGGCTGGAAATAGTGAAACAACCACCCTGAAAGTCCTTTGGTAAAAGTTTTCCATCGCGTGCCCGTTGACTGACCTCAGCGAGTTCTTCAGCCAGTTCCAACAAACCTTTCTGATCGCAGTTACGCAGTACCGGAACCACCAGACCATCATCAGTATCAACCGCTATACCGATGTGGTGATACTTTTTAAGCACTAGGCTTTTACCATCGATACTCAAAGAAGCATTAAACTGCGGAAATTGTTTTAGAGCCGCTACACAGGCTTTAATCATGAACGGTAGGGGCGTTAGCTTTGTTCCCCGCGCGCGCGCCAGTTCTTGATTGCCCTTGCGGAAGGCCTCCATCTCGGTAATATCGGCTTCATCAAACTGAGTTACATGCGGAATACTGATCCAGTTACGCGCAAGGAAAGAACCGGATAATTTCTGGATTCGGCTTAATGACTGAGTTTCTATCTCTCCGAACTTGCTGAAATCGATTGCCCGCAGTGGCGGTAAATCAAAGGGCATGCCTGAGCCACCAGAAGTCGCTGGAGCGGTAGTCAATGCCTGCTTAACAAAGGCTTTAACATCATCGCGGGTAATTCGGCCTGCGCGCGCGCTACCGACTATTTGGTTTAGATTCGCACCTAGTTCCCGGGCAAAGCGGCGAATCGCCGGGCTTGCGTGTGCCATACCGCCCGCAGGCGTTACAGCTTTTGAGCTTGCTGAGGCTGCTACTGGAGTAGGCTTAGGCACTTCAGCAACAATTGGAGTTGGGGTCGCAGTCTCTACCGCAACAACTGTTTCTACTTCCTCTTTCAATACCTCAGTCGAGGGTTCAACATCGGATGCAATCTCGGTTTCAACTCCAGTGTCCGCCGATGTGTCCGCCTCTGCGCTTACCAGCAAAAGAGCAACCACATCGCCCTCTTTGACCACATCGCCCACGGCTATCTTTAATTCAGTTATCACCCCGCTTTCAGGCGAGGGGATTTCCATGGTGGCTTTGTCGCTCTCAAGCGTAAACAAAGACTCTTCTTTAGCCACTTGCTGATCGATAGCAACTAACACCTCGATCACATCCACGCCATCAAAGTCGCCAATATCGGGAATTCTGATTTCTATTATATTACTCATCTCAGACTCCTGCCCTTAAATGGTCCATGGATCGGCTGTACCCGTTGCAATCTTGAGCTTATCTCGCGCAGCCAGAAGCTCTGATTGCGAAAAAGCACCCTGCCGGTAAAGTGCAAACAAGGCGGCATAAGCCACATGGTAACGATCGACTTCAAAGAAACTCCGCAAGCGCTTGCGGGTATCTGAGCGCCCGAAACCATCAGTACCTAGCACCATATAATCTCTTTGGGGGATGAACGCACGCACCTGATCGGCAAAACTGCGTACATAATCAGTGGCGGCGATAACCGGTCCTTCATGACCCTGTAAACATTGCGTTATCCAGGCCAGCCGGGGCTCTTTTTCCGAGTTTAGGCGATTAAATCTGACAGCGCTGAAACCATCTTTACGCAACTCATTAAAACTTGTGGCCGACCAAATATCGGCAGTTACATTAAATTCCTGCTCTAAAATTGATGCACCGGCTATCACTTCGCGCAAAATCGCACCACTGCCCATCAGCTGGACTGTGTGTTTACCTTCTCCAGCGGCTCTGAATAAATACAGGCCCTTACGAATACCTTCCTCGCTACCTTCGGGCATAGCTGGGTGGGAATAGTTTTCGTTAAGTACGGTAATGTAATAAAACTTGTCTTCCAGTTCTTGATACATCCGCCGCATACCATCCTGAATAATCACCGCCAGCTCGTAGGCGAAAGTCGGATCATAAGTAATACAGTTTGGATTAGTTCCCGCCAGCACTTGGGAATGACCATCTTCATGCTGAAGCCCCTCTCCGTTCAGTGTAGTACGCCCGGATGTGCCGCCAATAAGGAACCCGCGTGCGCGTGCATCACCCGCAGCCCAGGCTAGATCGCCAAAGCGCTGGAAGCCGAACATGGAGTAATAAATAAAGAAAGGAATCATTTGCTGCTGGTTACTGGAATGCGATGTGGCGGCTGCCAACCAGGATGCCAGCGCGCCGGTTTCGGTAATGCCTTCCTGCAGTATCTGACCTTTGATGTCTTCTTTGTAAAACATCAGCTGATCGGAATCTACAGGTTCATACAACTGGCCTACAGATGAGTAGATACCTAACTGGCGGAACATTCCTTCCATACCAAATGTGCGTGCCTCATCGGCGACAATTGGCACTACGAGTTCTTTCAGCTCCGGGTTGCGGAGAATAATTGAGAGGATGCGCACAAAGGCCATGGTGGTTGAAATTTCACGCTCACCGCTGGCCTTCATCACCGACTCAAATACAGACAATGGCGGTGCTGTAAGTGCTGGAGCTTTATCTTCGCGTTTTGGCAGGTAGCCACCTAGGTGCTTGCGGCGTTCCTGCATATATTTCACTTCAGGACTATCTGCACCCGGGTGATATAGCGGGATGTTCTCAATATCGGCATCACTAATCGGTACATTAAAACGGTCACGGAACTGGCGGACCGAATCGATATCCATTTTTTTCTGCTGATGGGAGGCGTTCTGAGCCTCACCTGAGTCTCCCATACCGTAGCCTTTTACGCTTTTCGCCAGAATCACGGTGGGCTGACCTGTATGTTTAACCGCCTGGTCGTAGGCTGCGTAAACTTTCTGCGGGTCATGCCCGCCACGATTTAAACGCCAGATATCTTTATCTGACATTTTCGCTACCATTTCTTTCAGCTCCGGATATTTTCCGAAGAAATGCTCACGGGTATAAGCCCCGCCCTTGGCTTTGTAGTTTTGGTATTCGCCATCGACGGCTTCTTCCATGCGTTGGCGGAGTAGACCTTTGGTATCTTGTGCCAATAATGGATCCCAGTAGGAGCCCCAGATTACTTTGATAACATTCCAACTTGAACCACGGAATGCACCCTCTAGTTCCTGGATAATTTTACCATTACCACGCACCGGGCCATCGAGTCGTTGCAGGTTACAATTAATTACAAATATCAGGTTATCCAACTTTTCCCGACCGGCCAGAGAAATAGCACCCAGAGACTCAGGTTCATCGGTTTCGCCATCGCCGATAAAGCACCAAACTTTGCGGTCGCTGGTATCGGCGATACCGCGATTGTGCAAATATTTTAGAAAACGCGCCTGATAAATGGCTGAAATCGGGCCCAAGCCCATAGAAACTGTAGGAAATTGCCAGAAATCCGGCATTAACCAGGGATGTGGATAAGAAGACAGACCATTGCCATCGACCTCTTCCCTGAAATGATCAAGCTGATCTTCAGTTATCCGGCCTTCAAGAAATGCGCGCGCATAAAAACCTGGCGAAGAATGCCCCTGCAGATAGAGTAAATCGCCACCACCGGGGTGATCCGCGCCTCTGAAAAAGTGATTAAAACCCACATCATAAAGGGTCGCGGCTGATGAAAAGCTGGCAATATGACCACCGAGATCGCCTCCCCGTTTACTCGCGCGTAAGACAATTGCCATGGCATTCCAGCGAATAATAGCGCGGATTTTTCGCTCCATTTCACGATCGCCAGGTAATGCAGTTTCATGGCCAACAGGAATGGTATTGATATAAGCAGTGGTCGCATCATAGGGCAGATACCCGCCGGAACGCCGGGTTTTATCCACCAATTGCTCAATGATAAAGTGCGCCCTTTCAGGTCCGTCTTTACGGATGATGGATTCAATCGCCTCAAGCCACTCGCTGGTTTCAAGGTGATCTATGTCGGTATGCAGTAAATCTTGTTTTGCGCTCATTAAGAGCTCCTTCACAGCCTTTTAAAAAGGCCTTTATTTATAAAGTTTAAACCAATATGATCCTACTTGGCCCTAATTAATTCTTGGCAACCCGCAGGACTTTAGTCCGGACTAGTTCAGGCTCGCTAAGTCTCAGGCAAAAAACCAAAGGTTCCCTGACTAACTTGTTGTGCTTCCACGACCGCAATTGCAGTCATATTTACCACCCGCCTGACGGTTGCCGATGGAGAAAGTACATGAGCGGGTTTCGCGCTACCCATCAGAATCGGCCCTATACTAACCGAGTTAGTCATTATTCGGGTCAGGTTTACCGCAACATGCGCTGCGTCTAGGTTCGGCATAATCAGTAAATTTGCCCGGCCGCTAAGGCGACTATTCGGAAAAATTACCTGCCGATATTCCGGTGATAATGCCACATCAGCCGGCATCTCACCATCGACTTCTAAGTTCGGGGCACGCTGGCGAATAATCTCCAGGGCCTTGATCATCTTGGATGAACTTTCATCCTGATGCGAACCGAATGTAGAGTGTGAAATTAGCGCAACTTTCGGGGTTATTCCAAACAGGCGAACTTTATCCACCGCCATTAAACAAATATCCGCAATTGTTTCTGCATCCGGATTTTCATTCACATGGCTATCTGCGATAAACACAGCACCATGCTCGCTGCTTAATACCGCTACCGATGCCAGCGTGTTATTGCCTGGGCTTTTACCCAACACATCAATAATGTAATCTAGCTTTCTTTGGAAGCGCCCCACGGTGCCGGTAATAACTGCATCCGCTTCACCGCGCTCTACCATTAAGGCGGCAATTACACTGCTGCGTGTGCGCACTATTGCCCGCGCAGTATCTAGCGATACCCCACGCCGCTGCATTATGCGGTGGTAGTTTCTCCAATAATCTTCGTAGCGCGGGTCTGATTCCGGATTAGTAATTTCAAAATCCACACCTTGGCGAATCCGCAAACCCAATTTTTCGATTTGTTGCTCAATTACAGCAGGCCTGCCCACTAGCAGCGGAATTGCCATATTATCGTCCACCAATGTTTGCACCGCGCGCAAAACCACCGGTTCTTCACCTTCAGCAAATACCACTCGCTTGGGGTCTTTACGAGCTGCATCAAACACCGGTTTCATTAGCAACCCGGTGCGATAAACAAACTGACTGAGTTTTTCTTTATACGCCTGCATGTCTTTAATCGGTCGAGTTGCTACACCGCTATCCATGGCAGCCTGTGCCACCGCCGGTGCCAAATGCACTAACAAACGCTGATCGAAAGGTTTAGGAATTAAATATTCTGGCCCGAAAGAGAGGGTTTCTCCGGCATAAGCGGTACCCAAGTCGCCCGACTCCATACGCGCCAGTGCGGCCAATGATTTGCCGCAGGCCATTTGCATTTGTTTATTGATAGTGGTGGCGCCGACATCCAGAGCGCCACGGAATAAATACGGGAAACACAGCACATTATTCACTTGATTAGGAAAATCAGAACGACCGGTAGCGATAATAGCATCCGGTTTTACTGCACGGGCATCTTCCGGACGAATTTCTGGGTCTGGATTTGCCAGAGCAAAAATAATCGGCGCATCCGCCATGGTTGCAACCATTTCCGGCAGCAATAAGCCACCAACAGAAACACCGAGGAAGGCATCTGCACCTACAATCGCATCTGCCAAAGTTTTCAGATCATCATTTGAACGGGCGAACAGGGCTTTGCGTTCGCCCAATGCCTCATCGCGGCCGTGATAAATTACCCCCCGGCTATCACAAACAACAATATTTTCACGCCGCAACCCCATATCCATCAATAGCTCTAAACAGGCAATACCGGCTGCACCGGCACCGGATGCTACCAAAGAAATGTCTTCAATGGCTTTGCCCGTTAGATGCAGGGCATTTAACATTGCGGCCGCTGTAATGATAGCCGTGCCGTGCTGGTCATCATGAAAAACCGGGATGTTCATGCGCTTTATTAACTCGGTTTCTACCCGAAAACACTCAGGTGCTTTAATGTCTTCGAGATTAATACCGCCAAAGGTAGGCTCAAGTGATGCAATAATATCAATCAATTTTTCGGGATCTTTTTCGTCAATCTCAATATCGAAAACATCAATCCCGGCAAATTTCTTAAACAACACGCCTTTGCCTTCCATCACCGGTTTGGATGCAAGCGGACCAATATCGCCAAGCCCAAGGACCGCAGTACCATTGGTGATCACCGCTACAAGATTGCCGCGCGAAGTCATATTATTGACTTCAGCAGGATCAGCTACGATCAATTCGCAGGCAGCAGCCACTCCGGGGGAGTAGGCCATTGCTAGGTCTTTTTGGGTTGTTAGTGCCTTGGTTGCCACCACCTGGATTTTTCCAGGCGTAGGCTTGAGGTGATATTCAAGGGCAGCTTCGCGTAAGGCCGTGTCATCTGCTGGCTTAGCTGTTTTTCCAATACCCTTGTTATCTTCATTCATCACAAATCAACTCATTACTGACTGCTATTTTAGCTGTTGCAGGACTTAACCCGGCTCCATACTGCTTTCATACTGGCCCAATGTTGCCAGTCCGTTCATACGCGCCCGATGCGCTAATTTAGCCTGACCAGAACCAACATTCGCAACTATGTCTGCGCCCCACTCAATCAGCGTTGGATGCTGCAGTGCACGACCGTAAGAGAAGCTTAACGGCCAGGGGAAAATTCCTAACTTATTCATTGCATCCAGATGCGCGGTAGCCTCTTCATCGCCTTGACCACCGGAAAGGAAGACCACTCCCGCTAACGAACCCGGAACCGACTGCAACAGGCAGTCAACGGTAGCTTCCGCCACTTCGGCGACACTGGCTCTGTCAGTAGCCTCGTCACCTGAAATAACCATACTGGCTTTCAGAATAGCGCCTTCCAGCATCACATTCTGGTCATACATCTGTTCAAACAAACGGCGCAGGGCTAATTCTGTGACTTCATAACAGTCTTCAAGTGAATGGTCGCCATTGATTAATACTTCAGGCTCAACCATAGGCACAATCCCAGCTTCCTGGCAGAGTGCGGCATAACGAGCCAGCGCATGGCAATTAGCGTTGATGCAGGCATCTGAGGGAGTGCTTTCAGAAATACTAATGACCGCCCGCCACTTGGCAAACCGTGCGCCGAGTTCTGCATATTCCTTTAAGCGTTCACGCAAGCCGTCAAGACCTTCTGTAACCAGCTCGCCCGGGTGACCGGCTAATGGGTGGGCACCGGTATCAACTTTAATTCCCGGAATGACACCAGCCGACTCCATTACCGCGACCAGGGATTTTCCTTCAGCGGTGGATTGACGCAAAGTTTCGTCGAACAATATTGCGCCAGAAATGTGCTCACCGATACCCGGCGTGGTTAACAACATTTCGCGATAATCTCTGCGGGTTTCTGCAGTAGATTCGACGCCGATAGTATCAAAGCGTTTTTTTATCGTACCACCACTTTCATCAATTGCGAGAATACCTTTACCATCGGCAACCATGGCCTGGGCGGTTGAAATAAGTGCTTTAATGTCCATACTATCCCTCGTCAGTAACGCTGCAGATCAGAATAATCTGCGAATAGGGATATTTTAGTGCTTTCTCACTTACTTGGCTATCCCTCTATCTGGGGATTGGGGCTAACAAGTATTCTTTGTTTAATTATGAGTAATCCAACTCTTCACGATATTCCGGCGAACCATCATCGCTAACCTGCAGTAAACGCAGTGTATTGGTGCCGCCCTTTATGCCCTGTCGCTCACCCATGGTAACAATAACCCGCTGGCCGGTAGTCAGCACACCAAGAGAAAACAAACGCTGAATCGCCTGCTCAAGAATCTCTGAATTGGTACTGTTGTCTTTCCAGTTAAATTCGATCGGGTAGACATCTTTATACAAGGCCATTTTGCGACGGCTCTGTTGATTGGGTGACAAGGCAAAAATGGGAACTGCTGAACTCACCCGTGACAGCCACTTAGCGGTAGATCCAGACTGGGTTAAAGATACGATTGCCTGTACCGACACATTTTGTGCGGTGAACATTGCGGCCATGGCGATGGCCTGATCAATACGATCAAAACGCACATTGAGTTTGCCATTATTTTCCAATGATGCCAGGTGGCGCTCGGCTCCCAGACATATCCTATGCATGGCTTCCACTGCCTTCACCGGGTAATGGCCCACAGCGGTTTCCGCCGATAACATTACCGCATCACTTCCATCAATTACTGCATTGGCTATATCCAGTACTTCCGCACGGGTGGGCACAGGGTTGTCGATCATCGACTGCAGCATCTGGGTCGCGGTTATCACCACCCGGTTTTGCTTTAATGAGGTACTGATGATTTTTTTCTGCAGTCCTGGGAGTTCCGCATCGCCAATTTCAACCCCGAGGTCACCGCGAGCCACTAATACGGCATCTGAAGCATCAATAATACTCTCAAGGTTTTCGATGGCCTCTACCCGTTCGATTTTACTAATCACAGAAGCTTTACTGCCGGCTTTACGCAACAAAGTTCGAGCTTCGCGCATATCCCCGGCGTTGCGAGGAAAAGATACCGCTAGGTAATCAACCCCCATTTCTGCCGCCAACGGCACATCAATAATATCTTCTTCGGCTAATCCGGGGATAGAAAGCCCACCGCCGGATAAATTCAGGCCTTTGCGATTACTTAGTGTGCCACCATTGATCACCTCACAATAAACTTGACGACCTTTAACAAATTTAACCCGCATGGTGATCAAACCATCGTCTAACAGCAACACATCCGCCGGTCTGACATCATCGGGTAACCCTGCATAACTGACACCAACGCGAGTTTCATCCCCGAGCTGCCCGGGGTCACCAGCGTCAATAATAAATGTATCACCGCTTTGCAGCTCAACTTTGTCGTTGATGAATTTTTCAATCCGAATTTTAGGCCCGCGCAAATCTGCAAGCAAACCAACTTCTATTCCAGTTTGCGCAGATGCTTGGCGAATGTTTATTGCCCGCTGCTTTTGCTCTTCTGCACTTCCGTGTGAGAGATTAATACGAAACACATTAACCCCAGCCTCAATCAAATTACACAGCATTTCCACCGACTCACAAGCCGGCCCTACTGTAGCGATGATTTTTGTGCGTCTTCGTTGTGTCATTCTTTTATTATCCTATAAATATTATGTAGATGCTTTTTATTCCAGAGGAGGATAATACTCCTTTGTTAGGAAATGGGGAAAATTGTTATCAATAATTTCACTACTAATGGAATGGTCCACCTCTCCCAAAATGGCTTCAAATGAGCGATGATGTAAATTCACAACCTAAACAATCAACAGAGAGAGGTAGGCCATTCTAGCAAGTTTTGGGTAAATCAACCCATCAGCATGTAGGAAATCTTTGATTTTTACTCATGGCAAAATCGGGAATGCTTCTATTGAGCGTCTGTCCTCGGGGTTGCTCTCTTCCTGACGTGAAAGACCAAATTTTTCAGCATTTATATGTGCTGATATTAAATAAGCGACTTCACGAGATTTACGCTCATAGTACATTCTTGCTGTAGTTGCAGAATCAAAGGTCAATATATTGGAATAAGCACCTCTATCACGCATTCTTAGAACACCCTCAATAGATATAGGGTCAGCTGTTCGCTGTGCATCCATCAATATTCCATGAGAGAACCGTCGCCATCCTTGCACCCACCATGGAGTGCCATTTTCATGGAGAGCATTATCTAAATACACTCTATAAATACGCTCTGCCTCCTGAGCATGAGCATTCCATGGTTCAGCCTGACCTGTATAATCGGCTATTTTAAAATATATACTCTGGGCATCATAATAAATGCCATTGTTTTCAAACATTCCAATTAATGGTGGCTCATAAGTTTGCAGGTAAACGCCCCAATGATCACCCCATGTTGTCATGTTGCTTTCCCACTCATCGAATAATGGAGGTTGTGCATTAGCTACAAGGGTGAAAACAAATGTGATGGCTATTGCGGATAATAGCCTTTTCAGCTTTGTTTTAAATTTTTTCATAATTGTTGCTCAGTTAGAGGTTTATAATAATTTAAATTTAGGTATTGTCTGTGTTATTTGAGTGTGTTATTCAAAACCATTTGCAAATATTAAGCCCTGATTGGCAAACCCCTCGCTACGCCATTTAACATAGTCAAAACTCCAGCGGTAGCTTTGATTGTAAATTTTGGTGTTCCAACCCACACTACCTAATGCAACACCACCTTCCCAAAGTTTATCGCCTATATTGATATAGTCGACTTCTCCTGTTTGCTTAAACACCCATGCATATAATGGTGCTATTAATAAACTAAGGTCTGGAGCCGGCATTGAAGCATTGATGCTCTCATAGCGTAGGGCTGAATACCCTGTTCCGCCTTCATCATTAAAAGGATAGCTTGTTCCTCCTACATCCTCCACCCACATAAGCTTATCAGTATTAACTCCACTTTCTACTGTTGCTGTATATCTCATATGATAAGCCACCTGTTGTAGTGCCTGGGTAATGGTACGCGTAGGGGTATATGTTACTGCAGGATGGGCAAACAGATCTTCAGGGTTGCGTTCGTTTTCAACTTCCCATTCATAATATTCTATTAATGCCTCTGCTGTTAGCCCCACCATAAATGGCGAAAGTCTATGGGTTGGGCCAGCATAGGTTTCCGTTATCCATTCATCTAAATGATTCATGGCCATAGTAATATAAAGAGCAAGAGCTTCTTGTTGACGTGGAAGCCCAAATTTTTCTGCATTTATATGGGCTGATATCATATAAGCTATTTCACGAGATAAGCGTTCGTAATACCAGCCAGAAGTAGAACTTGAGGTCAGTACATAGGCATAAGCACCATTGTCACGCAACCTTGTAACACCAACAACTGAAATAGGGTCAGCCGTTCGTTGTGCATCCATCATTATTCCATGAGAAAATCGTCTCCACCCGTGAACAAAATATGGAATAGTGTTGTTATAGTTCCAACGAGCATCTAAATATACTCTATAAATAGACTCGGCTTCCTGAGCATAGGTATTCCAAGGTTCAGATTGACCCGTATAGTCTGCTATTTGAAAATAAATACGTTGAGCATCATAATAAATGCCACCCGCTTCATCTAGAATCTCAGGATTTGTTGGTGGCTCATAGGTTTCTTGCAGGTAAACGCCCCAATGATCACCCCATGTTGTCATGTTACTTTCCCACTCATCGAATAATGGAGGTTGTGCATTAGCCACAAGGGTGAAAACAAATGTGATGGCTATTGCGGATAATAATTTTTTTAGTTTTATTTTTAATTTTTTCATAATTGTTGTTCAGTTAAAGGTTTATAACAATTTAAATTTAGGTATTGTCTGTGTTATTTGAGTGTGTTATTCAAAACCATTTGCAAATATTAAGCCCTGATTGGCAAATCCCTCACTACGCCATTTAACATAGTCAAAGCTCCAGCGATAGTTTT
>JAKITM010000163.1 GCA_021648045.1 Lysobacterales bacterium | reverse complement strand
CGGCGCCGGGCAAACCCTGCTGGAACAAGCAAAGCAAATCATTTTCGAGCAGCTTAATACCAATCAATCGTTACCCGTTAGCACTAAATTACTGAAGCTTCAGGAAAATTTTAACCAACAAATACAGGCTGCCAGTACACAGCAAACGAACACTGCTGAAACTACGGAGCTACCGGACGACACCCATTTTTTAAACCGACTCAGCTATGGCCCTACACCAATGCTCAGAGAACAACTGACCGCGGAGGGCTGGGAGGCTTTGCTGGAACAGCAGTTAGACCCTGATAATATCGACACCAGTGAAATAGATTCAGCACTATTGGAAAACTTCCCCACCCTCAGCCTGACCGCGAAAGACATCATTGATGCTGAGGATGTCCCACTTATTATTCAGGTAGTCACCGAGCTGATTGTGTCCACCATACTCCGGCAAACATACAGCCCCGCGCAGCTGTATGAAAGAATGGTTGAATTCTGGTCCGACCACTTCAATATGAACATCCTCGATGCTCCCTTGTTTGCGTTTAAATCCACTGATGACCGCGAGGCTATTCGCCCGAATGCTCTGGGTAAATTTCGGGATTTACTGTATGCCAATGCTAAAAGCCCGGCAATGTTGCTGTATCTGGATAACTACTCAAATACCAAAGACGGGCCCAACGAAAATTACGCAAGGGAATTGCTAGAGCTACATACCCTTGGTGTTAATGGTGGATATACTGAGGAAGATGTAGTCGCCGTTTCACGCGCGTTTACCGGCTGGACTATCAACCCATACACTTATGAATTTCTTTTCTTTTTCCCCGTGCACGACCGGCGCAATAAGGAAGTACTGGGGACTAAAATCAGAAGAACTTTCACCGGTGGTATCACCGATGCTGAACAAGTGCTCGATTTGCTCGCATCACATCCTTCTACTGCCCGCTTTATCTGCAGCAAACTTGTACGCCGATTTGTTAGTGACCAGCCCCCCACAGAGCAGATTGATGGACTAATTGATGAGCTGACTCAGGTGTTCCTGGATACCGATGGTGACATCAAAGAAATTCTCAGGGCGCTGTTTAACAGCTCTACATTTTGGGCCAGTAAAGAACAAAAAATGAAACGCCCATTGGATTTCCTGACATCCAGCATTCGACGGCTTGGTTTTGAACCGAGTGAGAATACCTTCAGATACCTGTTTGCGAGGCTTGAGCAAATGGGCCAGATTCCTTTTTACTGGCATGCGCCCGACGGCTACCCCGATACGGCGGCTTACTGGACCAACACCGCGGCGTTGATCAGTCGTTGGAGTAGCGGCAATGAAATCAGCAAATTCATCCCAGCCAGCAACCTGCTTGTCATGCTTGATGGTGCGGATACACCCAACACTATTATTCAGGCGGTTGCAAAGGCACTGATTGACCGTAAACTCGGCACTGAGGAACGCAAAGCTATCAAACGAAAAGTTTTTGCCGGACAAAAGCCCAATCAGCCGGTATCAGGAAACCCCACAGACTACGCTAAAATAATTGCAAGTATCGTGCTCGGTTCGCGCTACTTCCAGCAGCGTTGAGGAAAACATTATGAAACGAAGAACTTTTCTAAAAAATTCCGCCATCGCTGGTGCTGTCCCGTTACTTAGCCCGGGCCTTAGTTGGGCTGCTCAGTCCGGTGGTGCCGATAAAAATATATTAGTTTGTGTGTTTCTAGGCGGCGGTGCGGATGGCCTTAATATCATTGCCCCGGTTGGCGAGGGTAATTATTATGACCTACGCCCTACATTGGCGGTAAAAGAACCGGGTAGCGGCGTAGATGCGAGTCTTGACCTTGATGGTTTTTTTGCCATGCACCCGGCTATGGATAAACTCCATCAGCGCTTCCAGAGTGGCGATCTCGCGGTTGTTCAAGCGACCGGGTTGACCAGTGATTCACATTCGCACTTTGACTCTCAGAGTTTTATGCAACGAGGAATTACTAGCCAACAAAGCATCTCTGATGGTTGGCTGAATCGGCACTTATCCTTACTCGCTGACTCAGACCCTGTGTTTAGCGCAGTTGGTCTGGCAAATGCGTTACCGTTATCACTGGCAGGAAACTACCCAGCTATCGCTATGCGTTCTATTGAAGACTATGGCTTGAATGCCGGTGAACTGGTCGGCCCGGTGTTGGAAAACGCTCTGTCAGCGCTGTATAACCGCGACAGCATACTGGATGTAGAAGCCCGAAAGTCCCTCGCCTCAATGCGTGAATTGCGCAAGGCCGACCCTGCCCGTTTTGAAGTCGAAAACGGCGCGATTTACCCAGATACAAGCTTTGGCCAACGCTTCCGTCAACTGGGTCAGATGATCCGTGCCGATGTAGGCCTGACAACAGCCAGCATGGAAATTCATGGCTGGGATCATCATGATAACGAACTCCAGGTGCTGCCGGATGTACTCACAGAATTAAGCAATACTCTGGATGCTTTTGCTACCGATATGGGCACAGCAATGAGTCGCATTACGGTAGTCACGATGACAGAGTTTGGTCGCCGAGTGTATGAAAATTCATCAGCTGGCACCGATCATGGCCATGGTAGTTTTATGCTTGCTATGGGTGGTGGTGTACTAGGTGGAAAAGTTTATGGTGATTGGCCCGGCCTGGCGGCGGAACAACTGGTATATACCGGTGATTTGGATATCACTACCGACTACCGTACTGTACTTGCAGAATTACTAAGTAAACGCTTCGGCCAGAATGATTTTGAAACAGTGTTCCCGGATTGGAGTCCGCAAGCCGAACTTGGGATGTTTACTTAACCAGCGATAGTGCCAATCTGAAACTCCCGGTGCGAACTTAGCCACATGTAGATACTATGAAAGCCACAAAAGTCGTATCCTCTAAGATCCAAACAAAATCGGAGAAAACAAATGACTCAAGTGGCTTTCAAACAAGACTTTACATCAAATGACCCTATTTTGTATATGGCATT
>JAKITM010000044.1 GCA_021648045.1 Lysobacterales bacterium | reverse complement strand
TCTCGGTTGAATTTACTTTCAAAACCAGATGGTAATGGTTATGCATAACCGCATAGGCACAGATATCGATACTAAATATACCGGCGAGATGTTTGATTCTTTCCTGAATCCATTTTCTACGGTGTTCATAGCAGCGATTGGTTACTGGATCGCTGCCACACAAAAAGGCGCGGCGTACACATCGACTGACGATGTGATAGTAGGGTGTTTCTTCGATAGATATAAGTTGTTTTCTTGGTAATGTCATGATTTTTCCCCCTTGAGTGTGAATATTGAACTATTAGGGCAAAAAAATCATCGGCTGAATGCTGAAACTGGTGTAGGATATTTTCTATGTGGTGCCTGTCCCGAATGGTATGCCGAATGGTAGTAGTATCTGGCCAAGAAATCCCAGTCACAGCTAGCATTATCCATCTATAAGGCTGAGAAGTTGTTTTGACTGTCTTTTTGCAGAAAATAAGGCAGTGCAGTATTTTCTGGCATTCGCAGCCAAGAGTTCTCTCAGTATAGACTCTTTTGCGAGTCTAGTTAGTTTTATAATCCAGTCTTCTGGTGTTTTGGCCAAAAGGCCATTTTTTTCATTCTCGAATAAATGAGTATACAGTTCATTTTTTGTTGCGATTGTCGGAACACCGCAAAGAGCTGCCTCGTAAAATTTTAAGGGGCTCTTAGCATCGCAAAAGGGATTGAATTCTAATGGAATAATATTTATATCAAAACGAGCAAGTTCATAAGCTAGGTTAACATGAGCAACTTTATTTCTAAGTTCAACTTGGTTGGTGTTAAACAAAGTTGAGTATGGCGATAGATCTAGTTTTCCAACAATTGTCAACGTCCAGTCTGGGTTTTGACATAAAAATTTCGCTAAAGGCACGGCCACTTGGTCGAAATCAGCTGCGTGAGTATTGGAGCCGCTTGCGTAGCCAATCCTGTTGGCACCACAGATCATCTTTCGTTGCTCACGCCAATGTTCGGAAACTAGTAAGTTTTCAGCTGAAAATCCGTTAGGTATACAAATAGCCGCCTTACCCATGTTATGTATATGTCGTTCTATTGCAGGTGTACTTGTTATACAAAAGTCTGTCGCAAGTAGTGTTTTTCTAAATTCTGTAATTTTCACCTCCCGCAGATTTTGCATTGCGACGGGCAGTGCCTTTATGGATGCAAGGTACCCCTTCTCAATATATGATGGTTCGAAAATTATGTCATCGATGTCAAAAGCAACCCTAATTTTATTTGTTTTGCAAAAATTGATTATCTGTTGTATTTCTTCAGTCCACTGGCTCCTGTGAATAATTACCAGTTTAGAATTAATTAACAACTCTGTATTCGCCAAAGCTATTTTTGATGTCATCCAAACAGCTGAATGTCGATCGCGGTTAAGACTATCAACAGGGTTTTTGACCCTATAAATATGACAAGGAGTAGTAACCATATTACTAATGTAAACAATTGCTGTATTTTTTCTATATTTTTTTAGCGTATTCGCTGAAAAACCTGGGACTCTCCCACTTATGTGTTTTAGGAGTAAGCGAGAAGTCATGGATACGGGTGGTTTATCAAAAGTGGTTTGTGCTAAATCTGGAATGCTAATGGCAGCGGCCGAACAAATCGATAAAGTAGAACTAAAAGAATCATTTTTGAGTAATAATTGGTAGGCTAGATCTACAAGCCGGAGTGTGTCTTGATTGCATTTAATAGGTGCCTTGTTTGATACCATGTTCTTTTTTGAAAACACCTTCAGCTTTAACCGAGAGTTTTTACTGAA
Organism: Lysobacterales bacterium; assembly: GCA_021648045.1. GTDB lineage: Bacteria > Pseudomonadota > Gammaproteobacteria > Xanthomonadales > SZUA-36 > SZUA-51. Next base: position 16,424 of record JAKITM010000044.1, on the reverse strand, counting down.
ATCTACGGAGGAGAAAATGCTGGCTAGATACTTTTGAATTGTTTCACTAATTATAGTTGGTTGATTACACCAATCTTTATGATTTATTTTCAGCCTGTTTAAGCCCTGAGAATTAATTTCAGCATCTAAGTTATATCTCAACCACAATGCGTAAGCGTGGTTACGGTCGATTATAGACCCATCAGTGGTCGTAGGATCCTTAGATCGCATATTTAATGAGTTAAATACAGGTTCAGCTTGGCGAATTATTGTAATAACTGCAAGATTGTCAAAGCGTTTATTAATGATTGGTAACATGAAAGGAAGTAGCCTGCAAATTCTGGGGTCTTTAATAACTATTTGATTAGACCTTCCTAGGGCTGATTGAATCAGTCTGTCAATCTCGGACTGATATTCAACAACTGCTTGTGAAATGCTATCAGTATTTGGTAAAGGATTAATATCTTTCCAATGACTTTGTGCGCGGGTTAAGATTCTATTGTTGGCATGTACAAGGTCCTTCGACTCCCAATAACCATTAGGGTTATCAGTCGGATGACTTGGCAGTGTTTCTGATAATAGGTCGAAGCCTAAATCAAGAATCGCGCGCGTAATTGAGGATGTTCCGGAGCGGTGCATTCCTAATACTATTACACAATGTTTTTGCATGTTGTTACCAGCCAGTCTTATAATTTATGTGTATGTTTTAACAGGGCAGTTTATTAGTCAACATTGCAAACACATGACAACGCTACTTGTCAAAATCTTACCAGGAGGTGACCTGTACGACTCCGTTATTTTATTCACGGTACGGTATTAATTCCAATATTCTGTCCACATCATACGCGGCTTTTTCAAGCAAGCTGAGCTAGCATACATCAATTCCGGGGTCATCCCCAAAGTTTGATGTTTGGGCAAACAGGATCAGGTCTTGTATTGTGCATAAGGTATAATTGACTGGGGGGAGGCAACCCGCCCTTATTTCCAAACTAAGCAACTTCCAAAGTGTGCTTCCCCCCCCCCAATTCCTTTTGAATTCTCTTTTTTGTGTGTGGTGGGGCAATATAGCGTTTATACTACTTATATGTATACGCTAAGTTGCTTATAATAATTCGAGGGGAGACTGCAATATTTCTAATTTTGATGTCATTGCTATTGGGCAAACCATATTGAGCAAAGCACCTGTGTTTTTGCTGGCATTTTTGGTGTTTGTGGTTGGTCGTTGGTTGTCAAAACGTATCGGCAAAAGTGTTGAAAATTTGTTGAACAAAGCTCCCAATGCCGATCCGGCATTGTCACGCTTCTTCGCTAGTATCGTCAAATTTGTCATATTGTTCGCGGCTATTATGGGCGCACTTGCTGTCATAGGTGTCAATACCAGCGGCATTAGTGGCATGGTGCTTGGTTTCAGCGTGGCACTGGCTTTCATTTTGAAAGATGCGCTGGCGGATGTGGCAGCTGGTGTCATGCTAATGGTTTTCAGACCTTATAATGTCGGTGACGAGGTTGAAATTGGTGGCACCAAAGGTGTGGTACAGTCTATAGAAATTCTTGCGACCCGTATGAAAACCAGAGACAATATCGAGATTATAGTCGGTAATGGCAAAGCCTGGGGCGGGGTGATTAGACACTATAATGCTATGGGACAGCGACGGTTGGATAAAGTGTTCGGTATTAGCTATGCTGCCGATATTAATCTGGCCATCAAGGTGCTGACTGAAACCGCCGCAAAAGACCCCCGCGTTTATCAAGACCCGGCGCCGTGGGCCAAGGTGGTGAAATTAAACGACAGCTCCGTCGATATAGAGCTGCGTATTTGGTGTGATTATAATGATCACCGCGCTATTAAAACGGATATATCCCAGCCTGTTAAAGCCGCATTTGATGCGGCAAGTATCGGTATCCCATATCCACATGAAGTCGTTATCAAACAGACAGTCAAAAATTCAAAAACCCGCGACCGCATCAAGCGATTGACCGCACTTAGAAATACATAAACTTAATAAAACTCAGCACATAGACTCAAGCTCACAGGAAATTGCGATGGAAAATGTAATAGATTTAATAGCACCGGATAAATTGGCAGGTTATTGGGCGCAGATGCAGCCGGCAGTGATAAATATTGCTATCGGGCTAGCTATACTCATTATCGGTATGTGGTTTGCCAAACGTATCGGCAACGCGATCAGAAAGAAAGTTGTTAAAGCACCCAATATTGACGAAACATTGGCAAATTTCCTTGGCTCGATTGCCAAATATACGCTGACAGTTGTTGTCGTCGTGGCCGCGATAACCAAAATGGGCATCGAAGCCTCGTCCCTTGTCGCTATGCTTGGTGCGGCGACATTGGCCATTGGTTTGGCTTTGCAAGGCACGCTCGGTAATGTAGCCGCAGGTGTGATGTTGATGTTGTTCCGTCCTTATAAAATCGGTGATTATGTTGCTGTGGCCGGCGAAGAAGGTGTGGTTCACGATGTCAATATTTTTACTACGGTTCTGACCAGTCTCGATAATATAAAAATCATCATCGCTAACGGCGAGGCTTGGGGTTCAACTATTCAAAACTTTACATCCATGGGCGTGCGCCGTGTTGATGTGGATTATGGCATTCATTATGATGATGATATCGACAAGGCGATCAAAATCTTGAAAGATGTATCCGCCGCTCATCCGTCCGTGCTTTCTAAGCCAGACACACCATGGGCAAAGGTCGTGAAACTCAATGATAGTTCGGTCGATATCCAAAACCGGGTTTGGTGCAAGGCAGACGATTATTGGGACGTTATGTTCGACCTCAATAAATCGATCAAAGAAGCTTTTGATAAAAACGGGATAACAATTCCGTATCCGCACCAGGTAGAAATAGACGGCTAAACCGCCTGTTGAGGAATTTTGAGGGTAGGCACGAATAGCACTACCAATTCTAGTGTTATTTGGGGTCTGAACCCAATTCTTATATGAAGGGAGCCTAAATAGGCAGCAGTTATCAACCAGTGTTTCCAATAGAGGATTGACACCATCAGGAAAGCTTTCCTCCAATGAAATACAGCTATAATTAAGGCATTAAAGTCGGATTCGTAACAGTTTGCTCGTTCCACACTTTAGCAAACTATGACTCACCGCTTAATGCGGCGTTAGCTGCATGAGCATGAGGCACCTTAATTACTATTGTCTAGGTGTGTTGAGAAAAGAAGGGGTAAAGTTTGGGTTATACGAGTAATAAACAATGAGGCTCATAAAAGTAGCCGCAGCATTAACTATAGCTTGCGCATCATTTTTCATATCCAAATCGATAGCCGATAGTGTTATTCATTTCAAAGAACCAGGGCTCGGTAGTTTGCTGGTTAATGCTTTTCTATTGGCGCCTTATTACCTGCTCGTGCTTAGTGCTTTAATGGGCGTTATAGGTTTCGGTACATGGAACTTGTTAAGCTATTTTTTAACCTGGGGTGCAACCGATAGTGCCTCGAGTATTGATCCAAAAGCGGGTCAAAAACCAAAGCGTAGTATGCCATCACCTGCTCCTTTCATAGGGCGGACACTATTGGGTACTATGGTGCTTGTCGGCGGCGCTATCATGATTATACTGGTTGGCATGTTGCTTGTTGGTGAGCTCGGTAATTACTTTTCCAATAGTGCGCAAAAAAAATACGAAAAGACCTTTGAAATTGTTTACCCGAACACAAGTTTTCTCGATGAATCTGACAATATTCTTGCAGTCGAAATCACTAAAACAGATGCTAGGATTATCTTCTACAAGCGCGAACTTGAAATAGTCACTGGAAATTTTACCGAAGCGGATGATGCCTATGGTGCCTTTGAATTTGATGTGAAACGCCAATTGGCATTATCGTGTATGGTAAAAATATTTTCTGAAACGATGGGAACGGCATTTCATAGTGTGGAAGGTTTCAAGACGAATGCCAGAAACGAATATGTGAAGGCTACGAATAGTAAAATCCAATATATGAAAAATGAAAAATTGATGAAAAGTAACGGCGGCGTTTATCACTATCCTTTTTCGAGTGATTACGGCACCCGTATATTGGATCACGATTTCCCCAATCGTTGCGATGAAACAATGTCTGTTGATGCCATGTATGATAAATTTTTACCCATTTATATTAAAGATAAGATAGATCAAGCAAATAAGGATTTAGCTAGTAAAGGTGACCGCCAAAATTCATGGTCAATAACTGCAAATGCTAACAAGATATTTTCATGGATTAACACCATTGAAAAGAAAAAACATCATGAGTGAGGAATTCAGGAGGCAAGCAGGCTCAGGCCTTGTATTTTGGATAAGAATTATTGACTAGGGGAGGTCCAACCCGCCCCTAGTCCCAAGCTAAGCAACTTGCAAAGGCAGAACTTCGTGCTTAATATTGGCCACACTTCCCTGGGCTAACTTCAAGTCATAGCTGGTTTGTAAATTCAGCCAAAACTGCGCTGTAGTGCTAAAATACCGGGCTAACCTGAGAGCGGTATCAACGCTAACTGCTCGCTTTTGCCTAACCACATCATTAATTCTAGGCGCGGGCACACGCAAAGCAATAGCTAAAGCATTAACACTCATACCCAATGGCTCAAGGTGCTCTTGTTTGATAATTTCACCGGGGACACTGAGTGCCTGTCCTGTGATTTTCTGTGATTTTGACTTTATGGTTCAGGCTCTAATACACTATGTTATGGTTTAACTTCAGAAAGAGAAAGCAAAATGGTGCAAATGGTACAAATAAGAAAAGGCTGTTTCGGGTTGATTAGAGAGACTGAAAAACCAGGAAGCCAGAAAGGTAGCTTTATGAATAGGATTTTACTATTCGGAGGTTTTTTTACAGTTTCGTTAGGTGTTTAGTATGTTGAAAATCAATAATCGTCCATCCAACTTCTCACGTTTACGTCTATTGATTGGTGTGATGTTGCTCACATTTTTCTCATCCTCTTTCAGTAGCACGCCAGTTTATATCGTAATTCCAGAAAAAGAGGGCAACGCAATTGAAGCGACTAATGAATGGGAAAAGCAGATTTACCAAGCGATGGAAAAAGAAGACTTGCCAGTATTTTGGGTTAAAAGTGGAAATATTGACTTGATGGCAGAAGTCGCCGATCGTTTTGAACAAAACCTTGAGGCGCTATATAGGCTTGCAGTCAGTTGCCGTTACTCACCTTACAAACAATGGTGTGATGAGCATGACATCATTATGCGTTTACGTGATGCCGATCCTGAAAATGTAGTGGTTTACTTTACGGATGGACCGAACTTTAACAATATAGATGGGAGCTTGGAAGGACTTGAAGTACTTGTAACCCAGGAAAACATCGAGAGGTTGAAGCTTGCGAGTGAGGCATCATATGTTTATCGGTATTATGGCGGTGAAGCCTCCAAATGGAGAGAGTTGGTAAGAAAACATGTGGGTGAAAACCCACCTCCAATTGAGGCTACCTTGATATTGAGGGAGTACTACAAAGCGGGTATACCAGAATCGACCATTCGATCATATTACTATCCTGCAGAAAGGCTAGCGTGGAAAAATTTTCGGAACGACGGCATTAACAACCTGCTCGAAAACATAGTTGAATTATGCGTGGCGATGGCAGCGGCAAAACATATTGAAGGAATAGAGTACTGTCGAATTGTTGCTAAACTTCTTTTAAATGAGTCTCAGGAACATAAGCATCAAGCATTGGGTCATCAAATTGAATACTACTATCACTCCATTATCAATTCGGATGACCCTGATAAAGTTTGGCAAAAGATCAGGTTTTCGCAAGAAGCCGAGCATGTAGAACTAAGATGCTCTAAGCCACTTTGGTTTTCTGGAGACAGAATCCCTTTAGGTGGCTGGGAGGAGCTTGACGCTTTTTATAAGGATTTATCTCAATTTGGGCTTGCAGTTTCTCTTTCTAGAGCGCAAAAACGAGAATTAACATCAGCGGGTTTGAAACAGGTGGGAGTTGAGCCGGAAGATCCGTGTGGCTATAGCGTACTTCATGAAAAATATCGTTTGCTACACGAACAGATTTCAACTTCAATGCTGTCATATTAAGTTTTAATCAGGTTATCAAGTGTTTTAGTGCAGCAGGGTCAGGTCTTGTATTGTGCATAAGGTAATGGAATGGGCTGGGTGGCTACCCGCCCCTATTCCCAAGCTAAGCAACTTGCAAAGGCAGAACTTCACGCTTAATTTTGGCCACGCTTCCCTGGGCCAATTTTAAGTCATAGCTGGTTTGTAAATTCAGCCAAAACTGCGCTGTAGTACTAAAATACCGGGCTAACCTGAGAGCGGTATCAACGCTAACTGCTCGCTTTTGCCTAACCACATCATTAATTCTAGGCGCGGGTACACGCAGAGCAATAGCTAAAGCATTGACGCTCATACCCAATAGCTCAAGGTACTCCTGTTTGATAATTTCACCGGGGTGAATGGGGCGCATATTATTCATCATCTATACCTCTTAATGGTAATTAGTTATATCTACAGCGCAAGGTTCATTGGTCCAAGCAAAACATATATGCCACTGTTTGTTAATCCGAATACTATATTGCCCTAAGCTGTGACCACCTAGTTTTTCAAATTTATTGCCCAGTGGCGAAAGTAAATCAAGCAACTCAACTGCGGCATCCAGCATTTGTAATTTACGCTCAGTTTGAGCCTTAAATGCCCTAAACTGCTTAGGGTTTTTGCCTTCATAAAGAGCTTGAGTCCGCTTGCACTTAATGTTCTTTATCATGTACCACGCAGTATAACGCAGCTCGTTATATGCCAAGCGTTAAACACAGCGCTGGTTACCAGGGTATGAGTGACATGATTCCAATGACTATCCTCATTTGTGCAAGTCTAGCCGTAATTTCGGCTCTAAAAAGACCGTTTGTAAGCCTTATATGTGAGCTTTAACAGGGTGTATAAAACAATGCTTTGAATAAGATTGCGTTTTGCTGCCTTTTTATCTGAATTTATATACATACTGTGCTTGACTGATAAAACGCTTTATTAGATAATAGTGGGCTGGCATTGTGCTCTTGGAGGGGTACTCAAGCGGTCAACGAGGGCAGACTGTAAATCTGCTGGCTTAGCCTTCGGAGGTTCGAATCCTCCCCCCTCCACCAGTTTCGCGCGTGAGTGAAGTTGGTGTGAATGTAGTGTAAATGCCGGAAATTGCGGGCTCAGCTTAGGCTGATTTTGGTTGGCTCTTTGAGTTTGGGCAAGTGGTTTTGAACATATAAGTACTGTTGTTACTGTTTGAAAAAACGGGTTCGGCGGGTGTAGTTCAATGGTAGAACCTCAGCCTTCCAAGCTGATGATGTGGGTTCGAGCCCCATCACCCGCTCCAGTTACATTGCAGGTATTTTTGCCCGCTTAGTTTTGCCCGCATAGCTCAGGCGGTAGAGCACTCCCTTGGTAAGGGAGAGGTCACTGGTTCAATTCCAGTTGTGGGCACCAGATATTTTATGAGTTTTTAGTAATATATTATTAAGTTAATCGTTAGGGTTTTAGTGTAGTACTTGAGCCTTGTGAGTGAGAGATTCGGAGACGGTAATGTCAAAAGAAAAATTTGAACGTAATAAACCCCATGTAAATGTTGGCACAATTGGCCATGTTGATCATGGTAAAACAACCCTGACAGCGGCATTAACGAAAGTATGTGCTGAAGCTCGTGGCGGTGAATTTAAGGCATACGATCAAATCGATAATGCCCCTGAAGAACGCGCCCGTGGTATTACTATTGCCACCGCTCATGTTGAATACGAAACAGACGCACGCCATTACGCGCATGTAGATTGCCCGGGCCATGCTGATTATGTGAAAAACATGATTACTGGTGCGGCACAGATGGATGGCGCAATTTTGGTTTGTTCAGCGGCTGATGGCCCAATGCCACAAACCCGCGAGCACATTCTGCTGGCGCGCCAGGTAGGCGTTCCCTACATTCTGGTTTATATGAACAAAGCCGACCAGGTGGATGATGACGAATTATTAGAATTGGTAGAGATGGAAATTCGTGAGTTGCTGTCTGACTACGACTTCCCGGGTGATGATACCCCGATCGTTATCGGTTCTGCACTGAAAGCACTAGAAGGTGATGAGTCCGAAATCGGCGTACCTTCAGTGGTTAAATTGCTGGAAGAAATGGATGCCTACATTCCACAACCTGAACGCGATATGGACAAGCCATTCCTGCTACCAATTGAAGATGTATTCTCAATCTCTGGTCGCGGTACTGTTGTAACCGGACGAATTGAGCGCGGTATTGTTAAAGTGGGTGAAGAAATCGAAATCGTCGGTATTAAAGATACGGTTAAGACCACTTGTACCGGTGTTGAAATGTTCCGTAAATTGCTGGACGAAGGTCGTGCCGGTGATAATGTGGGTGTACTGCTTCGTGGTACTAAGCGTGAAGATGTAGAGCGGGGTCAGGTGCTGGCACATTCTGGATCAATCAACCCGCACACCAAGTTTGAGGCAGAAGTCTACATTTTGTCGAAAGATGAAGGCGGTCGTCACACCCCATTCTTCAAGGGTTATCGCCCACAGTTTTACTTCCGTACCACCGATATTACCGGTGCGGTAGAGTTGCCTGAAGGTGTAGAAATGGTAATGCCTGGCGACAACATCCAGATGGTGGTTGAGTTAATCAACCCAATCGCGATGGAAGAAGGCCTGCGTTTCGCTATCCGTGAGGGTGGTCGTACCGTAGGTGCTGGTGTTGTAGCGAAGATTCTCGCTTAAGGTAAAAACACCATTAGTTTCAATGGGTTTTACTGCAAGCTGGCAGCCGTAAGGTGCGCCAGCTTTGTAGTCTGAGCCTTTTGCATAGAATATAGTTAATTTTTAGGTAATAGTTGAATATACCCGGTGATGAAATATTGGCTTAACCGGGCAATTAAAATTTAGGCGAGTAGCTCAATTGGCAGAGCAGCGGTCTCCAAAACCGCAGGTTGTGGGTTCGAGTCCCTCCTCGCCTGCCACTTATTTAGCTGTGGTGGCCACAGGAATAAAAGGAAATATAGGATAGAAAATGGCAACTAAACCCGAAACAAGTTCAAGCTCGGTAGGTGATACTTTACTACTGATGTTATCAGTGTTGGTTCTGATCGGCGGCATTGTTGGTTTTTATTACTTTGAGAGCCAGGCAATAACAGTTGTCCGCTCTGTCGGCTTATTGCTTGCAGTCGGAATAGCGATGTTTATTGCTCGTTTCACTGAAAAAGGCATGACGCTGTTCCGCTTTTTCAAAGAAGCAGATATTGAGCGTCGCAAAGTAGTCTGGCCGACACGCACAGAAACTGTGCAAACGACCATTATGGTTATTATTGTCACCATTATAGTTTCAATCATGTTGTTTTTTATCGACATGGCAATAGGTTCGCTGGTACGGATGTTACTAGCCTAACTAAGGCCAGTATCGCTACAGGAGTTTTAGATGACTAAACGCTGGTATGTTGTGCATGCTTATTCGGGCTACGAGAAGTCTGTTATGCGCGCCCTGGATGAACGCATAAAACGCGAAAGTATGGAAGATTACTTTGGCCAGGTGCTGGTGCCAACTGAAGAAATCGTCGAAATGCGTGGCGGACAGAAGCGTCGTTCAGAGCGTAAGTTTTTCCCCGGTTATGTGCTGGTGGAAATGGAAATGAATGATGCCTCCTGGCATTTGGTTAAAGATGTTCCCAAAGTGCTTGGTTTTATCGGAGGCACCAAAGAAAATCCGGCGCCAATTACCAGTGCTGAGGCCGAAGCTATATTAAGTAGGGTTCAGGACAGCACCGATAAGCCGCGGCCTAAGGTTATGTTCGAGCCTGGTGAAATGGTTCGGGTTACTGATGGACCGTTTAACGACTTTAACGGTAGCGTTGAAAGCGTAGATTACGACAAGAGCCGCCTGCGGGTAGCTGTACTGATTTTTGGTCGTTCAACACCGGTGGATCTTGATTTCCATCAGGTTGAGAAGGCTTGATAAACTAGTTTAATTTTATTTAAGAAGTTTTTATATAACCCCGGGGAGCTTGATTAAACAAGCGTTTGTACCCGCAAGGAGAAGAAAATGGCGAAGAAAGTAGAAGCATACATCAAGCTTCAGGTGCCTGCCGGCCAGGCAAACCCGAGTCCTCCGGTTGGTCCTGCCCTGGGTCAGCATGGTGTCAACATCATGGAGTTCTGTAAGGCGTTTAATTCCAAAACTCAAAGTATGGAAAGCGGCTTACCAATTCCTGTTGTTATTACCGTTTATGGTGATCGCAGCTTTACCTTTATTACCAAAACCCCGCCAGCATCAGTATTGTTGCGCAAGGCAGCCGGTATTCCTAAAGGCAGCGGCGAACCAAACACCAAGAAAGTGGGTAAGGTAACCCGCGCGCAGTTGGAAGAAATTGTAAACACCAAAGAACCGGACCTGACAGCAGCTAGTATGGATGCTGCCGTGCGGACTATCGCTGGTACGGCCCGTAGTATGGGCCTGGAAGTGGAGGGTTAAGTGATGGCTAAATTAAGTAAAAGAATTCGTGCAGCACGTGAAAATATTGATTTCGATAAATCTTATGATCTGGCAGAAGCACTGCAGCTGATTAAAGATAACAGTAAAGTAAAATTCAACGAGTCAATCGATGTGGCAATTCGTCTCGGTGTTGACCCGCGTAAATCTGACCAAGTAGTTCGCAGCGCAACTGTGTTGCCAAATGGCACCGGTCAAACCGTTCGCGTGGCAGTATTCACCCAGGGTGATAATGTCGAAAAAGCTAAAGCAGCTGGCGCAGATATCGTTGGTATGGATGATCTCCACGACCAAATCAAAGACGGCAATATGGACTTTGATGTGGTTATTGCCACACCTGATGCTATGCGTGTAGTTGGCAAGCTCGGGCAGATACTTGGCCCGCGTGGTCTGATGCCTAACCCTAAAGTTGGTACAGTTTCACCAGATGTAGAGACTGCCGTGAGAAATGCTAAAGCAGGCCAGGTGCGTTATCGCACAGATAAAGCCGGCATTATCCATAGCACTATCGGTAAAGCTGATTTTGAGGTTAAAGCACTGGCAGAAAATTTGTCGGCGCTGGTTAAAGATTTAATTAAAGCCAAACCGGCTTCAGCTAAAGGTATTTATCTGCAGAAAGTTGCTATCTCCACGACCATGGGTCCTAGCGTAAATGTAGATTCTAGCAGTATAGAAACTAAGTAAAGATATAAGAATATTTGTAGTTGGCTATAGCTATTTAGATATAGATATAACCGGCTACAGATTGGGCGACCCGCTTATGCGGGATCGTCAAAGACCGCAGGAGCTGTTGCGTTTACATAAGTAATGGCTTAAAAGGCTTCACGGCCTATCCTGCGCAGATGGTGACGCCCAACCTCATTTGAGGAACGGCCAATCCTAGGTGGAGTTATTTTAACTCCGAGTTTGGACAGGGTGACCTGTCCGTTACACCTAAGTTTGCGGAATAGTGCTCGCACTATATCCAAAGACCTATGGAGGTATCAAATGGCGCTAAATCTAGAGCAGAAAAAAGCAGTCGTTGCCGAAGTGTCCGAAAAGGCACAGGTCGCGTTGGCTGCTGTGGCTGCTGAGTATCGCGGTATTACCGTTGAGGAAATCACTGAATTACGGGTTAAAGCTCGTGAAGAAGGCGTTTATCTCAAGGTAGCCAAAAATACTCTTGTACGCCGAGCCGTTGAAGGTACCGATTTTGAGTGCATCTCCGAAAAACTGACAGGACCACTCCTGTTTGCATTTTCGATGGATGACCCGGGCTCCGCAGCTCGCCTGGTCAAGGAATTTTCCAAGACCAATGACAAACTGGTTACTAAATTAGTTTCTGTCGGTGGCGAGTTACTGGATGCTTCGGCTTTAGACCGTCTGGCAAGCATGCCTACGCGCGATCAAGCGCTGGCTATTTTGCTGGGAACTATGAAGGCTCCAATCGAGAAATTCGTGCGTACACTGGCTGCACCACATACCAAGTTGGTGCGGACTGTTGACGCGGTTCGGGACAGTAAGCAAGCTGCCTAATTTTGTAATTTATTTTTAAACTTTAAGGCCCGCTTAGCGGAGCCGTACTAAATGGAGAGACGACAATGGCCGTTTCAAAAGAAGATATCCTGGATACTATTTCCAGCATGAGTGTTATGGAGGTTGTAGACCTCATCGAAGCAATGGAAGAAAAATTTGGTGTAACTGCAGCAGCTCCAGTAGCTGTAGCTGCAGCTGCAGGCGGCGGAGATGCTGCTGCTGAAGAGCAGACTGAATTTGATGTAATGATGACCAGCTTCGGCAGCAGTAAAGTTGCTGTTATTAAAGCTGTTCGCGGCATGACAGGCCTTGGTCTGAAAGAAGCGAAAGACTTGGTTGAATCTGCACCTGCAGCAATCAAAGAAGGCATCAGCAAAGATGAAGCTGCCGATATCGTTAAACAGCTTGAAGAAGCTGGCGCGGTAGCAGAAGTTAAGTAATCGAGTTTGATTACATAACAGCGTAAACGAGGACGGGCTGGGGATAATATCCCCGGCCCTTTCCTGCGTTTAGCGCAAAAGGAAAATCACTGTGTATATTTGAGCTGATTTTCTTGGGAAAGGCGGGCTTAGTTTACTGCTGCAACCCACAAAATTCGGGCCGTAGGGTCCAGGCAGGGCAATGTATCTGCCGAACAAAGTATCCGAGCAAGTCTCGGCTACTGAAAGTTCAAAGGTATGCCGAGGTATATCTGAGCGGTCAATCCGGATTGATCGCGAACTTATTTTAATGTACAGCAACAAGCCGGTTTGTTGCAAGCAGGACGGGTACTGATGATGAGCTATTCTTTCACCGAGAAAAAGCGTATACGCAAAGATTTTGGCAAAAGCAAACAGGCATGGGATGTTCCCTATCTGTTGCAGATGCAAATTAAGTCCTATGAACAGTTCTTGCAAACGGATATATCGCTAGAGGACCGCCGTGATCGCGGTTTGCATGGTGCCTTGAATTCCGTGTTTCCGATTGAATCATTTACAGGTAGTGCTGCACTGGAATATGTGGACTACAAATTGGGCAAGCCAGCCTTTGACGAGCGCGAGTGTAAGCTTCGAGGTATGTCTTATGGTGCTCCGCTGCGGGCTAAAGTGCGCCTAATAATCCGTGATAAAGAAAATAAAAACAAAACGGTTAAGTATGTAAAAGAACAAGATGTTTATCTTGGCGACCTGCCGTTGATGACCAATAACGGTACATTTATTATTAATGGTACCGAGCGGGTTATCGTATCGCAAATGCATCGCTCACCGGGCGTGTTTTTCGATCACGACAAAGGTAAAACCCACTCCAGTGGTAAGTTGCTGTTTTCAGCTCGTGTTATTCCTTATCGCGGTTCTTGGTTAGACTTTGAATTCGACCCGAAAGACGGCGTATTTACGCGTATCGATCGGCGTCGCAAATTGCCAGTTACTATTCTTTTACGCGCTATGGGTATGGACGATGAAGAGATTCTGGACTTTTTCTTTGAAACAACCAGTGTTACCCTGCGCAAGGGCGATGCCAGAATAGACCTGATTCCCTCACGCCTGCGTGGTGAATTGGCTGAATCGGATATAAAAAACAAAAAAGGCACTGTCATTGTTGCTGAAGGTAAACGAATTACCGTGCGCGATGTCAAGCTGGTTGAAAAAGCGGGTGTTAAAGTACTCGATGTTGGCGATGAATACCTGATCGGTAAAGCGATTGCTAAAAACATTGTTGATAAAGAAAGTGGTGAGCTAACCGCGAAAGCGAATGCGGAAATTACCGAAGAACTGCTGCTTGAGCTACGCGAAGCTGGCGTCAAGAAGTTTGAAATTCTTTATTACAACGATTTTGATCAGGGTCCGTATATTTCCAATACCTTGCGGGTAGATCCATCACACACTGAATTGGAAGCACTGGTTGAAATTTACCGGATGATGCGTCCTGGTGAGCCGCCTACTAAAGATGCGGCGCAAAATCTGTTTAAAAATCTGTTCTTCTCCGAAGACCGTTACGATTTATCGGTAGTAGGGCGGATGAAATTCAACCGCCGTGTTGGTCGCGAAGAAATTGTCGGTTCATCGGTGTTGGGTAAGGATGATATTTTGGCCGTGCTGAAAATTCTTATCGATATTCGCAACGGTAAAGGCTCGGTTGATGATATCGATCATCTGGGAAACCGTCGGGTTCGTTCCGTTGGTGAAATGGCAGAAAATGTATTCCGTATCGGTCTGGTAAGAGTCGAACGCGCAGTACGCGAACGCCTTTCGGTTGCAGAGAGTGAAGACTTATCGCCACAGGATTTAATCAACGCTAAGCCGATTGCTGCTGCCGTAAAAGAATTCTTTGGTTCATCACAGCTAAGCCAGTTTATGGATCAGAACAATCCGCTCTCGGAAGTTACCCATAAGCGGCGTATTTCTGCTCTGGGCCCAGGTGGTTTGACGCGTGAACGCGCCGGCTTTGAAGTCCGCGATGTGCATGCAACCCATTATGGCCGCGTTTGTCCTATTGAAACACCTGAGGGACCAAACATTGGTTTGATTAACTCATTGGCCGTTTATGCGCGCACCAATGATTACGGCTTTTTGGAAACACCTTACCGTAAAGTTGTAAACGGTAAAGTCACCGAAGATGTCGAATATTTATCAGCTATTGATGAAGGTGCCTTTGTAATTTCCCAGGCGAATGCAGAGCTTGATAAAGACAACAAGTTTATTGAAGAGTTTATTTCCTGTCGTTTCCAGGGTGAATTCACCCTAAAATCAGCGGAAGAAGTCTCCTATATGGATGTTTCTCCCAAGCAGATAGTCTCAGTTGCGGCATCTTTAGTACCATTCCTTGAGCACGATGATGCTAACCGTGCCTTGATGGGATCGAATATGCAACGTCAGGCAGTGCCGTTGCTGACTACAGATTCTCCTTATGTAGGGACTGGACTTGAAAAACGTTTAGCGATTGACTCTCGTACCGTAGTTACCGCGCGTGAAACTGGGATTGTTGCTCATGCTTCAGCAGAAGCAGTTACTATCACTGCTGATGGGCTTCCTGAAGAAGAGACCGCAAAGCCTGAATTAGCAAAAACTTATAAGTTGAACAAATTTCTGCGTAGTAATGCTGGAACCTGTATTAATCAGCGACCGTTAGTTAGACGTGGCGAAAAGATAACCAAAGGCGATGTAATTGCAGATGGAACAGCAACCGATGGCGGAGAACTTGCCCTTGGTAAAAATGTGATGGTTGCATTTATGCCGTGGAATGGATATAACTTTGAGGATGCGATTGTTGTTAGCGAGCGCTTGGTTAAAGATGATGTTTATACTAGTATTCATATTGATGAATTTGAGATAATTAGTCGTGATACTAAACTGGGACCAGAAGAGATTACCCGTGATATTCCTAATGTCAGTGAAGAGGCATTGCGCAATCTCGGTCCTGATGGGGTTGTTCGAGTTGGGGCAGAAGTTGTACCTAGCGATATCCTTGTTGGTAAAATTACGCCGAAAAGTGAGACCGAACTGGCACCGGAAGAGCGGTTGCTCCGCGCGATCTTTGGTGAAAAGGCCGCTGATGTTAAAGATTCAAGCCTTACTGTAAGTAGCGGTAAAGGCGGCATCGTCATGGATGTGCGCATTGAGTATGCTAAAGATCCAAATCGTCAGTCACTGACTAAAGCGGAATTTCGTCGTCAGTTGAAAGCGGTTAAAGACAACTATAAGCATAAATATACTGAATTAACAGAAGAACTTTCAGAGCGTCTTGCTGATATTCTCCTCGGGCAGAAACTGCCTTTTACTATTTATGATACTTCGTCATCTAAAGACAATGCAATTCTGATTAGTTCTAATCGTAAAGTTACCACCAGTGCAATTAATAAACTGTCGAATAAACATAGCAGTTGGCGTATGGAAGAGTGTGCGCTTAAAGAATCCATCAACGAAGTTATTATGATTTTTGCTCCGCAATTTGACGAGAGCGAAAAAAATAAGAAAAATGGCATTGATGCGATTGAAAACGGTAACGGTGTAGATCCGGGCATTATCAAAAAAGTTAAAGTTTATGTCGCCAGCAAGCGCAAATTGCAGGTTGGGGATAAAATGGCTGGTCGTCATGGGAATAAAGGTATTGTCGCAAATATTGTTGCGGCTGAAGATATGCCGTTTATGCCAGATGGAACACCCGTTGATATTGTGTTGAATCCACTAGGTGTCCCAAGTCGGATGAATGTTGGACAGGTGCTTGAAACTCATCTTGGGTGGGCTGCAAAAATGCTTGGCATTAAAACCGCTACCCCGGTTTTTGATGGTATCAGCGAAGAAGAGATTGTTGAGATGATGACAAAAGCCAACGCCAAGCACAGTCAAGAGACTGGAGTTGTCTATAATTGGGGCTTCAAGAAAGATGCCGACGGCGAACTTAAGTATGACGGGAAGACTGATCTTTATGATGGTCGGACTGGGAATAAATTTGATCAACGA
>JAKITM010000162.1 GCA_021648045.1 Lysobacterales bacterium | reverse complement strand
CTTGAAAGTAAGTCTTATATTTATGCACACCATTTCGATGTTTCTTTAGTAGTTGCTCGTCCTGTTTCATAAGTAATAGCACCACATTCCAGCAAAACCGCGATGAATTTAATATTGAATTCATGGCTACATTACGAAATAAATTGATAGGATAATATTATGTCTACTACTACCGGTACAGTTAAATGGTTCAACGAAGCTAAAGGCTTTGGTTTTATCGAACAAGAAAGTGGTCCTGATGTGTTTGCTCACTTCAGCGCTATTTCAGGTGACGGCTTCAAAACCCTCATCGAAGGCCAAAAAGTTGAATTTACTGTTACTCAGGGTCAGAAAGGTCCTCAGGCAGAGAACATCGTAGCACTCTAAATATTAGAGTGTTACACGGCCTGAATTACAGGTCATTGTTTACCCGCAAGGGATAGCAAGTTAAAGGGTAGGATCTAACGGTTCTGCCCTTTTTTATTACTTGCATTGAACCGATGGAATGAAAAAATGAAAATATGGGTTGATGCAGATGCCTGCCCGGTGGTGATAAAAGAAATTTTGTTCAGAGCAGCAGAGCGTACCGGTACCCAGCTTACTCTGGTTGCAAACCAGCCAATTACTGTACCAGCATCACCACATATTGATTTTATTCAGGTGGCATCTGGTTTTGATGTGGCAGATGACGAAATTGTTAAACACTTGAGTGCCGGCGACCTGCTTATCACTGCAGATATTCCCTTGGCCGCTGAAGCCATAGAAAAAGGCGGTACCGCTCTGAGCCCGCGCGGTATGCTATACACTACTGAAAACATCAAAGCCCGCTTAAATATGCGGGATTTCATGGAAACTTTACGCGGTAGCGGCATCCACACAGGCGGGCCTGCGCCTTTAAACCAAAGCGACCGCAAAGCCTTTGCAAATCAACTCGATAGAATTCTGGCGCGCCAATAAAACCAAACTCATCAACTATCGCAATAGCAGCCGTTTCGGCATATAAAGTTAAGCTATAATTATCCAATATAAAACAAAGGATAAATTTCAATGCATCGACTAGACCATCTATTAAAACGAAACAAAGAGTGGGCTGCTGCTATTACCGCAGAAGACCCTGAGTTTTTTTCACAGTTATCCAAGCAACAAAACCCTGAATACCTGTGGATTGGCTGCTCTGATAGCCGGGTTCCAGCTAATCAGATTATCGACTTGGCGCCTGGAAGTGTCTTCGTCCACCGCAATATTGCCAATGTAGTTGTACATACCGACCTTAACTGCCTGTCAGTAATACAATACGCTGTGGAAGTATTAAAGGTAAAGCACATCATCGTCTGCGGACACTACGGTTGCGGCGGGGTTCAGGCCGCTCTCGGAGATCAGAGTTTTGGCCTGATTGATAACTGGCTACAGCATATTAAAGATGTAACACGAGTAAATGCCGACAAACTGAAAGGCCTAAATTCACAAGAACAACTCGACTTGATGTGTGAGTTGAATGTTATCCAACAGGTTAAAAATGTGTGTCGCTCTAGCATTGTTAAAAAGGCCTGGGATAACGGCGCTAATTTATCGGTTCACGGATGGATATACCACCTCGATAACGGCGTTCTGGATGAACTGGTTGAAGCAGTGACCTCAAACTAAACAACAGCATGCCCGAAAAACCTAATAAGCTCTCCAGCGATCTACGCGGCGCTAAAAGCTTGGCAGTGGATGCAGTTACCGGGATAAGTGGCATTGTTGAGTCCTTGCATCAGACTATCGGTAGCTTTGCTGGACTGCTCGGCAACTCCGGCACGCAGCGAACGCAAGGGCTTACTGGTGGGGTTTATAAAAGCATTAATCTGATTACTGAACTGGTGGGCAACGGGCTGGATACCTTGTTGCTACAACTGGATAAAGTTTTGGGTGACAATACAGCATCCACGCGCAAGCGAGAAACCGTGCTTGCAGCGGTAAACGGTGTTCTTGGAGACCATCTAAAGGCCACCAAAAACCCTCTGCAAATCCCCATGCAGTTGCGGCTCGATGGCAAATCTTTTAATCAACAACTTTTAAATCAGGCCATTGAAAAAGCTGATGGTAAGCTGATGGTGTTGGTACACGGTTCCTGTATGAATGACTTGCAGTGGCATCGACAAGGTCACGACCATGGCAAGGCTCTGGCCGATGAGCTGGGGTATGCGCGTGTCTACCTACACTATAATACCGGCCTGCATATATCTGAAAATGGCAGCAACTTTGCCGACTTACTAAACGGCCTTCTCAGCGATACTCCCGAAAATACCAAACTCACCCTACTGGCTCACAGCATGGGTGGCTTGGTTTCGCGCAGTGCCTGCCATTATGCTGAGCAATCCGGCTACAGCTGGATAACACAATTGGATTCCATTATTTTTCTGGGAACACCCCACCATGGGGCACCACTAGAGAAAGGTGTAAATTTGATCGACCATATTCTTGAAATCAATGCCTATAGCAAACCATTCTCACGCCTACTGCAAATTCGCAGTTCCGGCATGACCGATCTACGCTATGGCAACCTTGTGGCGCATGACTGGGAAGAAGCAAACCGTTTTAAGCTGCAGGGTGACCAGCGCACCCCAGTGCCACTGCCACAGAATGCGAACTGCTATACCATTGCGGCTATTAAAGATGCGTCAGGCGGTAAGATCAGTGAGCACCTCATCGGTGATGGCCTGGTTACCCTAGAAAGCGCATTAGGCAAACATAAAGACTCTGCTCTTCAGTTAAACATACCTCAATGCAATCAATGGATTGGCCGAAAAATGGATCATTGGGACCTACTAAACCACCCCGAAGTTTACGTAAAGCTTAAAAGCTGGCTGACAGCGACGGGTAGATACTATGAAAGCCACAAAAGTCGTATCCTCTAAGACCCAAACAAAATCGGAGAAAACAAATGACTCAAGTGGCTTTCAAACAAGACTGTACATCAAATGACCCTATTTTGTATATGGCATTT
>JAKITM010000003.1 GCA_021648045.1 Lysobacterales bacterium | reverse complement strand
CTATCTCTGCGAGAGGAGACTCTATCAAAAACTTAACCAAGTCGGTCTTTGGTTTAGTGATTTTTGTATATTCCTCAAATGATAAAACCACTACTGCTTTGTCGCCGTACTTAGTGACAATTTGCGGTTCCTTATGCATAGCGCTCTCAACCAACTGACTAAATTTGCTCTTTGCTTCTTGTAATTGCCATATATTGTTTTTCATCATCACACCAAATAAGCTGACTAGTATGACTAGACTTTAGTTCTTATTTGGGGTTTTGTCAAGCCAAGGCCAATGGCCTGGAACCGTATGCTTATCTGCGCTATGTGTTTACCGAGCTACCAAAAACAGAAACTGTGGAAGCCATCGAAGCACTGTTAGCGAGCAATATCAACATGGATCAGATCGCAGGTGGCTGAGCAAGGATGTGGTTTATTAACCGCTTACAAATATTTCCACAAAAAAAGCCCCAATGATCTTTTGATCAAAGGGGCTTATATGCGTTTCAAACTAGCGCTAGGGTAAAGCGTCTATTTCTGGATTTTCTTTGACTATGTCCATTAGATCCTGCTTGCTTACACCCAATTGTAAGATTGCAGTGCTGGCTACATAGATCGATGAGTAAGTACCCACGATAACACCTGCCAACAGCGTAAAGGCAAAGCTGTGGATAATTTCACCACCAAAATAGAACAAAGATACCAGCACCATGATTGTTGTTAAAGAGGTCACGAGGGTTCTGGCGAGTGTCTGATTAATGGAAATATTTACTACCGCACTCGGCTCGTCTTTGCGCAGGCGCCGGAAATTCTCCCTGATCCTGTCATACAAGACGATCGTGTCATTCAGCGAATAACCGATAACTGCCAATAATGCTGCTACTACCGTCAAGTCAAATTCAATTTGCAGTAGCGATAATATTCCCACAGTAAGCAGCACATCATGCACTAGGGCTAAAACAGCACCTACAGAAAAACGCCACTGGAATCGGAACATAATATAAACAAAGATGCCGGCAAGCACCCAAAGCATAGCAAGGCCACCTTGTTCTGCCAGTTCATCGCCAATTTGCGGGCCAACAAACTCAACCCGGCGCATTTCTACACCATCGCCTAATGCCACTAACACCTGACTGGAAAGCTCAGCATCGCTAGATTCACCTTCAGCTGCCAATCTAACCACAATGTTTTTCGAACTACCGAAAGTTTGCACCACTACATCATCAAAACCCGCAGTGGCTAGTCCACTACGAATATCCGCTATTTTTGGTGCTTCAGCGTAGACAACTTCAATCAGCGTACCGCCGGTAAAATCGAGGCCGAAATTTAAACCCTTGGTGATAAGTGAACCCAAGCCGATAACGATCAAGGCACTTGAAAATGCAATCGCAAGCCAGCGTTGGCGCATAAAATCGATATGTGTATTGGTTAAAAATTGCATGCTGATAACTCCTTTATATCGACAGTTTTCTGACCCGGGCCTTACGACCGTATATCAGATTAACCAAGCCGCGTGTCAACACAATGGCTGTGAACATGGATGAGATAATACCCAGCGATAAAGTTACCGCAAAACCCTTAATCGGGCCGGTACCGAAGGCAAACAACACAATCGCTGCAATCAGGGTGGTGATGTTTGCATCAGCAATAGTTGAAAACGCTTTGTCATAACCGCCACGAATAGCCGCCAGTGGCGTGGTGCCATTACGCAACTCCTCGCGTATTCGCTCAAAAATCAATACATTTGCATCAACCGCCATACCAACGGTTAATACGATACCGGCAATACCTGGCAAAGTTAATGTTGCACCCAGCAAGGACAGCATCGCGATAATAAATATCAAGTTCACAAACAATGCCACATTAGCGATTAGGCCAAATACTTTGTAATAAATTGTCATAAAAATCAGTACCAAAATAAACCCGATGACCACGGAATTGAAGCCTTGATCAATATTATCCTGACCGAGGCTTGGGCCTACTGTTCTTTCTTCAATAATTTCAACTGGCGCTGCCAATGCACCCGCCCGTAGCAGCAAAGCTAGCTGGCCTGCGTATTCTATCGAATCAAGACCACTGGTCTGGAAGCTCGAACTAAATACTTCACGGATGGTCGCAACGGATATCACTTCTTCTGTTTTAATTCCACCCGGCTTGTTCTCAATAAAAACCACCGCCATGCCATTACCCACATTGTCGCGAGTGAAGTCCAGCATCCGTTTAGCACCGACACCATCAAGATGTACTGTCACAGCCGGTGAGCCAGAACGCTGATCAAAACCAGCCGCAGCACTGGTAAGCTGATCGCCGGAGACAATCAAGCGTTTCTTTAACAATACCGGTTGTTTATCGCGATCATAATACAGCCTTGATGTTGGTGGAATTCGCCCGGTTTGCGCGGCAGTAATCGGATTTACGGATTCATCAACTGCGCGGTATTCCAAGGTTGCTGTAGCGCCTAGAATTTGTTTGGCACGCGCGGTATCTTGCACACCCGGCAACTGCACTACAATACGATCGGCGCCCTGCTGTTGAACTACAGGTTCTGCTACCCCAAGCTCGTTTACACGGTTACGCAGGGTAATGATATTCTGTTGTAAAGCGGTTTGTTTGAGTTCCTGTACCACCGCATCTGGCACAGTAATGCGTAAACTGTAGCTTTCGCCGCCGGAAATCTCCTTGGTCAAAAGGGCACTTAATGAGGTGTCATTACTAATTGCTGCAAGTGCCTTATCTCGATCTTCTGGGCTGCGTAATTCTGCCAGAATACCCTGGGGATCATGACGCACGGATTTATACCGAATTTTGGCACTGCGCAGTGTGACCCGAATATCATCAACAAAACGGTCAAGTTGCTGGGATGCTGCCGTCTTCATATCGACCTGCATCAAAAAGTGCACCCCACCCTGTAGGTCTAGACCCAATACCATTGGTGCTGCCCCCAAGTTTCGCAACCAGTCGGGAGTGGCTGGTGCCAGGTTTAAGGCCACCACATATTGCTCGCCTAGCTGTTCTTTAATAGTATCGGAGGCTTTTAACTGGTCTTCGGTATTGTTAAAACGGAACAACAAGCGCTTCGAGGTAGACTCTGAGGCTTTGACGAAAATGTCAGCCGCGCTGAGCGCAGAATTAACCGTATCTACGATTTCAGCTGGTAGGGTGAAGCCCTTATTATGGGATACCTGAACGGCAGGGTCATCACCAAACAGGTTTGGCGTGGCATAAAGCGCACCAAGCACTAACAGCACTACGATTAATATATATTTCCAGCGGGGATATTGATTCATTGATATTACTCTGTAGGTTAAACACCGCGACTGCTATCAGCGCGCGGTATTTACGCAGTTTAGCTGCCTGAAATTGTGCCTTTAGGCAAGACATTGGTAACCGCGTGGCGTTGGACTTTAATCACCACATCTTTGGCCATTTCAATGTCAACAAATGAATCACTCACCATGGTAATACGGCCAAGTAAGCCACCATTAGTGACGACTTCATCGCCGATTTTAAGCTGTTCAACCAGTGCCCGATGTTCTTTAGCACGCTTCATTTGTGGGCGAATCATCAAAAAATAGAAAATACCAAAAATAGCCACAAGTGGTAGTAAGCTCATTACTATGCTGGGCTCCGAGCCTGCATCCTGAGCATAAGCCGAAGAAATAAAGAAATCCAGAATATCCATAGAGAACCTCAAAGTATTGATTAATTAGATTATTTTTCTATCAACGCGCCATTTTTTTGATTAGTCAATAAAATGGGGCGACAAGCCGGTAATTATGCCACATATCAGCTGATAATTTGAAAGATTGGGGGTAATCCGGAGCTATTCAACCCCTCGTGTTAAATCAATGTAAAACTGCTCTGCCCATTGCTCGAAACTACCTGTCTCAATCGCCGTGCGGATTTCAAGCATAATCTGTTGGTAAAAATATAAATTATGCGTGGTCGCCAAGCGTGATGCTAGGATTTCGTTACAGCGTTTAAGATGGCGTAAATAGGCTCTGGTATAGTTTTTACAGCAATAGCAGCCACAACTGTCATCAATAGCCCGGGTATCTTTTTGATAACGAGCATTACGGATTTTTAGAGTGCCATAACGGGTAAACAAATAACCATTGCGGGCATTGCGGGTAGGCATTACACAATCAAACATATCCACACCACGGCGCACCGACTCTACCAAATCTTCTGGGCGACCCACACCCATCAAATAACGGGGTTTATTTGCGGGTAACAGTGGCACGGTAGTTTCAAGCACTTGTTCCCGTTCAGCCTGCGGTTCGCCTACCGACAAACCACCGATGGCATAACCGTCAAAACCGATGGCCGTTAATTCAGTAGCGGAACGCTGGCGTAGCTCAGCGTGCATCCCTCCTTGAACAATGCCAAACAAGGCAGCATCGTTGCCCTGATGTGCTGTTTTAGAGCGTGCCGCCCAGCGTAGAGACCGCTGCATAGATTCGTCCGCCTGCTCGACAGTGGCAGGATATGGTGTGCATTCATCAAAAATCATTACAATGTCGGCATCCAGCGCTTTTTGCACTGCCATGGATTCTTCTGGGCCTAAAAATACCCGCGAACCATCAACTGGTGAGGCAAACTCCACACCCTGCTCGGTGATTTTTCGGCGTTCTGCCAATGACCAGACCTGAAATCCGCCGGAATCGGTGAGAATCGGTCCCTGCCAGTGGGTAAAATCGTGCAAGCCACCATGTGCGGCAATAACTTCAGTGCCGGGGCGCAGCATCAAGTGAAAAGTATTGCCTAGAATAATCTCTGCGCCCAGTTCCTGCAGCTCCTCAGGGGTCATGGCTTTGACTGTGCCATAGGTTCCCACCGGCATAAAACAGGGGGTTTCAATGCTGCCACGGGGGAATGTTAAGCGCCCTCTGCGGGTAGGCCCATCGGTCGCTAGCAGCTCAAATTCCATACGGCTCATAGGGCGAATACCCTAGATCCCAGATTAGATCCTAGATCAGACATAGGCTGCGACCATCACCCGTTTGCCGAACTTGAGTTGCTCATAGGCACCATCGGGCGGGGTCAATAATTCAACTCGTGAAAAACCAATATGGCGTAATATCCAAAGCAAGCCTTCCGTACTCGGGGCTAAGCAAATACCGGTAATGCTAGCCTCGGGGCCGTGGGTTTCCCAAGTTTCGTCAATAATTCCAAATACTCCATGCAAGGGTTTTACAAAGCGGTAACTACCCCAGTCAACATTGCCGCTCATGCCGGGAACTACTTGAGTTTCTATAATGCAAACATCCTTGCACAAGGCGCGTGCTTTACGCAATGCCCCGATTGGATTTTCCAGATGGTAAATCAACCCGAGACAAAGCACGATATCGTGAGTTCCTAAAGCATCTGTGTCCAACAAATGTACATCCGACTGTAGCGGCTTGATATTACTGTGCCCCATAACCCGGGAAATTAATTGCGTGTCTTCAATATGCTCTGTGCGCGCATCGACCGCTAGTACTGATTCCACACCGGCATTTGCCAGATGCACAGAAAAATACCCCTGATGACAGGCCAGGTCCACCGCCGTTTTAGCGGCTAACCCATCCTGGTAATGCTCAGCGAGGACGCTATCCAGCATTTGCCGGCGAGTGTCGTGAATGGCATCCAATTCGCCATTGCCATAGCTTTTAGAAGTGGAGCCATCGGGCAGCTGAAAACTGTAGAACCACTCGCGTTGTTTGATTTTTTCCAGATCAGTTGTCATAAGTAACCTTTATTTTATTTATCCCGGATAATTAAACTTTTTCTTCTTTACACCAGCAACATGGCGTCGCCATAACTGAAAAAACGATAGCGGTGTTTAATCGCATGCTGGTAGGCTGCGCGTATATTATCACTGCCTGCAAAGGCAGATACTAGCATTAATAATGTAGATTCCGATAAGTGAAAGTTGGTTACCATTGCATCTATCACTTTAAATTGATAGCCAGGGTAAATAAACAACTGGCTTTCGCCGGAATAGGCTTTCAGCTCACCATTGGCCGCTGCCGTTTCCAGCGAGCGCACCGAGGTTGTGCCGACTGCTATCACCCGCCCGCCCCGTTGCCGGGTAGCCGTGATTGCAGCAACGGCATCTTCGCTAACTTCCAGCCATTCGGAATGCATTTTATGATCTTTCAAATGCTCTGCGCGCACCGGTTGGAATGTGCCTGCGCCAACATGTAGGGTCACTGTGGTTGAATGAACCCCCATTGCAGCAATTTTATCCAGCAGTTGTTGATCAAAATGCAAACCCGCCGTGGGCGCGGCTACTGCACCTGCGCGTTCGGCATAGACTGTTTGGTAGCGTTGTTGATCAAGGGCTTCGTCAGCTCTTTCGATATAGGGTGGAAGTGGCATATGCCCTAAGTTTTCGAGCATCTCCATAATCTGCCCAGAACCCTCTATTCGCAAACGAAAAAGGTCATCCTCACGCGCTAGCATGATGAGCTGATGCTCAGGACTGAGTATTATTTTAGAACCCGGCTTAGGTGATTTACTGGCGCGAACATGAGCCAACATTTCTTTTTCATTTATGAGACGCTCAACCAATATTTCCAACTTTCCGCCACTTTCTTTGTGCCCAAATAAGCGTGCCGGAATCACCCGGGTATTGTTAAACACCAATAGATCCTCCGGCTGTAAAAAATCGGGTAAATCTCGAAAAACCTGATCCTTTATTTCAGCTTGCGGTGCCGTCTGCA
Organism: Lysobacterales bacterium; assembly: GCA_021648045.1. Classification (GTDB taxonomy): domain Bacteria; phylum Pseudomonadota; class Gammaproteobacteria; order Xanthomonadales; family SZUA-36; genus SZUA-51. The sequence goes on along the minus strand of JAKITM010000003.1, from coordinate 65,727 downwards.
AATTAACACGGGGCAAAACTAGCAAGCGGGATTCGCTGCGTTGCGGCAGCGGGTGCTGGGCAATCAGCTCTGGGGGCAGATCAAAATGGAAGTCTGTGCGTTTCATGGCAGAATCTAATAGTTTTACGCAAGTGCTACAGCGCGTGGCCTTAGGCTCAAAAGTTGCGGAATTAAAAAAGCCCTCCACTGAAACCAGTGAAGGGCTCTATTATGAGCTTAAACCGTGTTTATTGGCACTCAATAGCATCGCTAAGACGGAGCACGCCCATTGTACGATTGAACGGCGTGTTAATTGGCGTCGCCATGGTGAAGTTCAATGTCTGATCTCCCATGCTGGCCGTGCTAAACACCTGGCCAATGCTACCAACAGTTTCTGCTGTGGGTGTAACAAAGTTGCATGTCGGGCAATAGCCTCGGAATTCAAGAGCATCAAGGGTCGTCAATGCTGAATCCCCTGCGCCAATAACCCAGCGCGGCTCACCTTTGTTATCGTATAAATAATGGATCAAGGCCTGACTACCTGCGCCATATTCAACTGATGAGCCACCAATAGCGCCCAAGGCATTAATATCTGGCGCCCAAGTACCGCTTATAGGAGCAGGATTACCCGCTAGGCTAACACAGCTATTAGTGCTTAGTACCGCTCCTGGACTGCCGCCGTATTCACCGTTTAACAAATAACTGAATTTAATATCAGTTTCTGAAATTACAGTAATTGTTACTTTACCCACGCTGGTAAATTTTTGCGTGGGAGGATTGGCTGCCGGGTTATTGGTGAATTCAATGATATCGGTGGTATACGCATTGTCATTGGCATTCAAGTCACCGGTGTTGAACAGATACCAAGTCGGTGTGCCATCTTCATTATAGGTATACCAAATACCGAACCACCGATCGCCAACTTCATTGTATTCAAAACCTTGGCTACCTTGGGCGTTATAAGCGCCATCGCCCCACAAGCCGGTGCGGGGCTTTATCCGCGGATTTGCGCCGGTATAACTGGCACTTGCTGTTACAGCTATGGAGTCGGCACCGGTGTTCTCTGCTGTCATATAGTAACGACCTGCAGTTAAAGCTGCGCCGCTAACACTGACTTCAGGTGCAGTATTACCTGAACCGTTTGCCTGACCCTTGCCGCTAGCTCCACTGGGCCTAGGTGTAACAAACGGGGCATCATTAAATGCATCGCCATAGCGTAACCTGAATACTCTGAACTTAAGATTGGCATTATCCGCTGAATTCGCTGCCGCCAGCAGGAAGTCCACATTGCCACCGCCGGAAGGCACATCAAACACTAAGCGCTTGTGGATTCCTCCAGCAGGCAAGACAAAAGTGGCCGGCGTGTTGTTGCCGAGAATAATAGCTGCCGATAAATCGTGTTCGGCCGTGCGTGTAAAGCTAAGCGGTATCACGCCCATATTGCCTTTATTTTCGCTAGTGGTGCCCAAAGAAACTGCACCCCAAAAAACTTCGTCATCCAGAGCCGCTACATTTTGCCAACTCACGCGCATTTGATGACTGGCGTCTTCAGCAACCAAAGCCTGCCCGGTAACGGTAAGAGTACCGCCATTGCCGCTGTTAATTACAGCCATAGTCAAGCTCGCATCTACTGTCGGGGTGTTGCTAAACGCTTGCATCATCACCCACCATTGGCCGGCAGCCGGTTGTAGCAATTCACAAAACTCATCAGAACCGCTAGACAAGCTTGAACAAACCACTTCCGATTCATCTGGGCGGCCATTGCCATTGTTATCACGGCCTACATATAAGTCCATATCTCCTGCGGTAGTATCGCCGGTGGTGGCACGAAGTAACAGTGTATTTGCAGAGACCGTTAATAATCTGAAAGTATTTCCGCCATCATTATTGAAGGGCTCGCTAGGGGTAGGGTCTTCAGTAATAGCTGTTATCACAACATCCGGCTTAACTAAACCCGCCGCCTCATAGCTACCATCAGTTATTTCAATCAGCCCGGAAAGATCAACTAGGGTTGAGCCTGAAGATCTGGTTGCGTTGATTTGAATATTTTCTGGCAAATCACCTGGGGAACCAAACACGGCTACCCGCAAGCGTGCCTGTGGGCCATTACCATTAGTATTGGTTAGCACTACGGTTCCGAATGCCCATTCACCAAGAGCACTCGGGTCAATATCAACACTGATAGAAAGGTTTTGCGAGCCCCCATTTGAGAGCGTAAATTGTGCCGGAGATACCGTAATCGTGGTATTCCCCTCGATTGAAACCGTCCAATCGCCACCGCCCATTGCATCGGTGACCTTACGAGAAAAGTTACAACTGCTTTTGCACTTTCCATCAACCAAACCAACCAAATTAAGGTCTTTCGCCGAACCGCCGCTGGCAGGGTTGGCGTTTCTGAACTGCGCTATAGTTACCGGCAAGTATAAACCCGGTGTCGCCGCTAGGCCCAGCTGAGGCCTGCCCGAACCAACCTGATTAAAGTTGGCAGCTTCACCGGTATGGTTACGCGCTCTGGCCATGGTTGAAGTTAACTCCAAAGCCGAGGCTATATGGTCTGGTGTCCATGTTGGATTCGCCGCCAGCAATAATGCGCCCGCTCCCGCAACATGCGGTGATGCCATTGAAGTACCGGTAAGAAAACCGTAACTGTTGTCGTCACCATTTACTGCCGCCAAAATATTTCTTCCGGGTGACATGATATTAGGTTTGAGCACATTTGCAGGAGTGTGCACTGGCCCGCGGCTACTTGAAGCTACCAAAATATCGGCTTTTTCTGGTATTGAGCGAAGTTGCGCGCCATTAATCTCGGCTCTATGCCCGGAACCGGAGGCTAACCAGTCGCGTAAGACATTGCCTCTTTCCGCGCCAATATGGCCGGCTGGCAGACAATGTTCATCGGCTGATGTCGATTCACCCTGAGCATCAGTATTAATCAGAATGAAACCTGCAGCGCCCGCTAAAAACACATTTTTGCCTTTCTCGATACGGCCATATTGCCCACGATCACAGACTACAATTTTTCCGCTAAAAGTATCGTCTTCCCAGCCTGAAGGCATACTACTACCAGTGTTGGCAGCACAACTGGGGGCTAACTCCGCAGTACCTTCACCGCATAAGGCATTACCAAAATCGCCTGCATAGACGATATCAGAGAGTGGCAGACCCGCGGTTAATGCTTCGCCTACCATTTCACTCGGTGCAGTAGTATCTCCACCCGACATATTGTTTAACAGTGTTGCCTGAACCCCGTCATGGCTGGCATTTGCCACCGACACCACCCAGGGTGCGTTTGCTGGAGAACCCTGTGTGGATTCGTTGGGGCCAGCATTGCCGGCAGATGATGCTGCAAAAATACCAGCTTCCCGAAGTGCCAGAAATAACTGCGCGGCTGAGCTTGTCCAAGGGTTCGATTGTGAATTAGAACCCAAGGAGTAATTAATTACATCTACTCCATCAGTCACTGCTTGATCTAGTGCGGCTGAGGTTGCGGACCCTGGGCAACCTGCTTCATCTTCATCGGGAGTGGCTGGGTCATCTATGATGCAGGCTTTATAAGAAATGATGTTGGCGTGCGGCGCTACCCCAGAAATATTATAGCTTAAGCTGACTCCGCCGAAAGTAAAAGTCAGGTTATTAAGCACATTACCAGCTGCAGTACTTGCCGTGTGACTACCATGGCCATCGACATCTTCACCCTTAGTATCTGTAGATGTAAAATCCCAAACACCAATTAATTTATCATTACAGGTAATATCAACATCATCACAATTCCCAAGATATCCCGGCTTAGGATTGGTATGGGTAAAACCGTCATCGCCGGTGGCGGCAAATGACGGGTGCGAAGTGTTAATACCGGTGTCAATTACCCCGACAATAACGCCTTCACCTCTGGTGGATGGCAGGTTGCCCTCACCGTCCCAAATTGACTTTGCACCAATCCACTCAGGCCCTGCATAAGTGTGTAACTGCTGGAGGCTATCTTGTGTGACTGATTTAACGCCCGGCAATTTTTCAATCTTAGCAGCAGTTGCGGCATCCATATTTGCCGAAAAACCATTCATTAGGTTGTGATAACGATGTATTGCCGTAATCCGTTGCCCGGTTTCAGCTTTTATAAGGTTTTGTAATTCATCAAAGCGTTGATCCAGGAAGTTAATATATTCGCGCGCTGCCACAGTCGATACGACCAGACGTTTTGCGCCGGTGGCTCGCGGGCTTGTTGCGCTCAAATGCTTGCCTTTTAGGCTCGCAGATTGCAGTTTTTCACTGCCATCGAAGTACACCAACGGTGGTTCATTCAGCTCGACAATATAGGAGTCTTTAATCAGGTGTTCCTGATTGCTTTTAGCTGAAACTTGCGTTGAAATACCCGCAAGCACTAAAAACAGAGCGCTAAAGCCACGAAGTGCAGTAAAACTTACTTTGTTTTTCAAAAATTTCATATAAATACCTGTGTTCCCTTCTCTTTATGAATATGTAAAGTGCCCTTAAATAATATTACTAATTAACTTTAAACTGGTTCCCTTAGGGTAACCAGCTCTTCTGCCGCCGTTGGATGTATCCCAATGGTTGCGTCGAAATCCGCTTTGCTAAGCCCAGATTTTACAGCAACTGCGAAGCCTTGCACAATTTCCGCTGCGTCCTGTCCTACTACATGTAGGCCAACCACCTTGTCACTGTCTGCACAAACTATCAATTTCATCATCATCTGTTGCTTACTTCCGGTCAGACTGTGCTTTAAGTGCCTAAATTTAGATCGGAACACCTTTATTTCCGTAAACATTTCACGAGCATCGGATTCAGTATAACCTACCGTTGCCACTGCCGGATTAGAAAACACCGCCGATGGCACAAACCGATGATCACAGCTGCGCGGGCGCTCACCATAAACCGTATCAGCGAAAGCATGTCCTTCATGCAGTGCCACCGGGGTCAAGTTTATACGATCAGTTACATCGCCTACTGCGTAAATATTGGCCACATTAGTTGCGGAAAACTCATCCACAGGGATCGCGCCATTGTTTTGCATGCTCACCCCAGCCGCCTCCAAATTCAATTCAGGCGTATACGGAAACCGCCCAGTCGCATACATGACCTGATCTGCAGCAAGTATCTTTCCACTATTGAGGTGAACCGAATATGCGCCCGAGTCTGATGCTGTGACTTTTTCTACACCACATTCCAAGCGCACATCAATACCATGTGTACGCAATCCGCTGGTGACCATAGCGCGCACATCATCATCAAAACCGCGCAATAGTGCATCACCACGATAAACCTGGGTTACTTCACTGCCTAATCCATTGAAAATACCGGCAAACTCAGTGGCAATAAAACCACCGCCAACAACCACTATCCGCTCAGGCAGGGAACTGAGGTGGAAAGCCTCATCTGAGGTAATTACCAATTCCCGGCCGGGAAACTCCGGTACAAAGGGACGCCCGCCCACGGCGATCAAAATAGTTTCTGCAGTAATCGTTCGTTCGCCGATACGCAGCGTATTGCGGTCGAGGAAAACTCCACGACCTTCGAGCAAATCAACGCCGGCATTACTTAACAGGCTTATATATATGTCATTCAGTCGGTCGATTTCCTTATCTTTTGCAGCGATAAAGCGTGACCAGTCAAAGCTACCGGGAACGACATTCCAGCCATAGGCCTGCGCATCTTTGAAATCTTCAGAGAAATGCGCTGCATAAGTCATCAGTTTTTTCGGCACACAGCCGCGAATTACACAGGTACCACCAACTCGACTTTCTTCGCAGATACCAACGCGCGCACCATAACCGGCGGCAATACGACTGGCACGAACACCACCGGAACCGGCACCAATAACAAACAGATCGTAATCAAACTTGGCCATTCTAGCTATTTCCCTATTGAAAGAACGATTATCGCTACGAAACAATAAACTGTGAATTGGTAAAGTATAGCGATCTATGTCATACAATGTGGGAGTTTTCGATACACCGCAATTGTGGACATCTCAGCGCTGGCAAAGGACAATAGAGTATTCTAAACCGCTTATCGAAAGCCTATTTGTGAAAATCACCAACCCGCCAACTTCAGACCCCAATAAACCCGCCTGTATGCGAGTTGAAAACTTGGTCTTTGAACGCTGGTTTATTCCCGTATTTGAAAGCGTAAGCTTTCAGCTTGGGGCTGGCGAAACCCTATTGGTCCGCGGCGCCAATGGCTCTGGGAAAACAACTCTGCTGCGTTTGCTTGCGGGAATTCTGGAGCCCACTGAAGGCAAGATATTTTTACCTGAACAACCCCTCGCTTGGCTTGGGCATAAACTGGGCATCAAAGACGCACTTAGTGTGCGTGAAAACCTCGAGTTTTCAGCGCGCTTTCATAATCTGCAGCCTACCGATGCGTTAATTAATGACGCTATCAAGCAACTGGATTTGTTGAGAGTAGCAGACCAGGATGCAGGCTCGTTATCCGCCGGTCAGAAAAAACGCTGTGCGCTTGGGACTTTGTTATTTCAACCAGACGCCATTTGGCTACTTGATGAGCCCTATTCAAACCTAGATAAGTCCGGCATGCAAATTGTCGACCGCTTACTGACACAACATCAACAGCGCAATGGAATTACCGTACTCGCCACTCACGGTGCTCTGGCACCGGCACAGCTTAAGGTCCGCGAGTTGATTGTTGAGAGTTATCAGGATAATTACTACGCGGAGTCGCTGGCGTGAGTGCATTTATCAGCTTACTAAAGCGCGACTTATTACTCGCTGTTCGTTCGCGCGCGGAAGCCCTGCAACCGATATTTTTCTTACTGGTAGTGGTCAGTTTATTTCCGCTTGGCTTAGGACCTGGGCCTGCTCTGCTGGCAAAAGTAGCCGTCGGCGTCATCTGGATAGCCGCCCTATTGGCAAGCACACTATCGCTGGACAAGCTCTTCCACGCAGACTTTGAAGATGGCTCGCTCGAACAATTTCTCACTAGTGGACACTCCCTCAGCTCGCTGGCATTGGCTAAAATCATTGCTCACTGGTTGAGCACTGGCCTACCCATTGTTTTGCTTTCACCGTTGCTGGCAATTTGGTTAAATTTACCCCACGAAGCCTTGCCAGTTCTGGTAAAATCACTATTGCTCGGCACCCCGATTTTTAGCCTTATTGGCGCAATCGGCGCAGCCCTCACAGTCGGTTTACGCCAGGGTGGTCAGTTGCTCGCTTTGTTGATATTTCCGTTGCTTATTCCAGTGTTGATTCTTGCTACTGGCGCGGTATCTGCAGCCACGCACAACTTGGAGAGCACAGCCTACCTATTATGGATGGCAGCCTATGCGGTACTGATGTTGACACTTGCGCCCTTTGCCTGTGCCGCATCTTTAAGGATAAGTTTGAGTTAATAAATATTATGAACCCTGTTATGAAGTTCCTGCACAAAACCGGCTCACCTGCCTACTTTTACTGGTTGAGTGGTCGTATGATTCCCTGGCTTTGGGTGATTTTTGCAGTGCTTACAACTTGGGGCATGTATCAGGCGTTTTTTGTGGCGCCTACCGATTATCAACAAGGGGAAAGCTACCGGATCATTTATATCCATGTGCCAGCGGCCTGGATGTCGATGATGATATATCTCATGATGGCCATCTTTGGAGCCATCGGGCTTATCTGGAGAATCCGCATTGCCGAAATTCTGGCGATTAGCAGCGCCCCAATTGGTGCGGCATTCGCCTTGATAGCGTTGATTAGCGGCGCTGTTTGGGGCAAACCAACCTGGGGTGCTTACTGGGTCTGGGATGCTCGATTGACCTCTCAATTGGTATTGTTTTTTCTTTACCTTGGCGTTATGGGTCTGCATTCAGCCATTGATGAACCCCGCAAAGCCGCTCGCGCTGCTGCATTGCTGGCATTAGTTGGGGTGGTTAACCTGCCGATTATTCATTATTCCGTAGAATGGTGGAATACCCTGCACCAGGGAACCACCATCAAATTCACCGGTGGCAGTAAAATGCCTAACAGTATGTTATTTCCACTTTTACTTATGGCAGCATCAACCAAATTTTATTACGGCGCGGCATTATTGACCCGTGCTAGAAACCGCCTACTGGAGCAAGACCGCCGCCGCGGCTGGGTTGCTAAAAGCATTCGGGAGCAACGATTGTGAATCCACATACACCTTATATATTGGTTGCCTACGGAACAGCCAGCTTAATTATGCTGGTCATCGTTCTGCTGCCCATACTTCAGGGGCGGCGCCTTCGTCGGCAACTCCGCAATAGGCTTGCCATCGAAACAACCCGAGATAACAACAGCCCTCCAGGAACAAAGTCATGACCCCTACTCGTAAAAAACGCCTTACTATGGTTTTGCTGATACTGCTTGGCGTGGGTGTTGCTGCCGCCATCGCGATGACCGCTTTACAGGAAAACCTGCTGTATTTTCTTTCTCCCAGTGAAGTGGCAGAACAAAAAATGCCTGCCGGTAAACAATTCCGCCTTGGTGGTCTGGTTAAAGATGGCAGTGTCAATCGCGCCACAGACAGCCTTAAAATTCGTTTCCTAGTAACCGACGGGCTAAAAGAAGTCGAGATAAATTACGATGACATCCTTCCTGACCTCTTTCGTGAAGGGCAAGGCATTATTGCTATCGGCTCGTTAGATAATAATGGTGTATTTCAGGCCGATGAAGTCCTCGCTAAGCATGATGAGGAATACATGGCGCCAGAAGTTGCTGATGCCTTGGAAAAAGCCGGCCACCCGCGGGGCAATAAAGCCTCAACAGACTCTGTTCCCTCGGAGTACAAACCTTGATCGTCGAGCTCGGACAACTGACACTAATCATCGCCGCTGTACTGGCGTTGGCGCAATTTGTTTTTCCAATTTATGGTGCCTGGCGCAACAACCAGAGTTTGATGGCCATGGGCAGTTCCAATGCCTACGGTCAATTTATTTTTGTCAGCATCGCACTGGGCATTCTAACTTATAGCTTCCTGGTGCAAGATTTTTCAGTAGCTTATGTTGCACAAAACTCCAATTCCGACTTGCCGATCATCTATCGGATTTCGGCAGTATGGGGCGCGCACGAGGGCTCATTATTACTCTGGGTATTTATCATCAACCTGTGGACGGTTGCGGTAACGGCGGTAGCCAACCGCGAATCAAGCGTTTTACCCAAGGTATTTAGTGCCAGAGTGATTGCTATTTTAGGTCTGGTCAGCTTTGGCTTCCTGCTGTTTGTTATTTTTACCTCCAACCCATTCGACCGTATTCTGCCAGCTCCCTTTGATGGTGTAGATTTAAATCCCTTGCTGCAGGATCCCGGTTTAATTATCCATCCACCGATGTTGTATATGGGCTATGTAGGCTTTGCTGTAGCCTTTGCCTTTGCAATTGCTGCTTTGCTCGGTGGGCAAATAAACCGCGAGTGGGTTCGTTGGGCTCGACCGTGGACTTTACTGGCTTGGTCTTTTCTAACTTTCGGGATTGCCTTAGGCAGTTGGTGGGCTTATTACGAACTCGGCTGGGGTGGCTGGTGGTTTTGGGACCCAGTAGAAAACGCCTCCTTTATGCCCTGGATAGTCGGTACAGCTTTATTACATGCACAGGCCGTCACAGAAAAACGCGGTTCCTTTATTGGCTGGACTCTGCTGTTATCTATTTCCGCATTTTCGTTATCGCTGTTAGGCGCTTTTCTAGTTCGTTCCGGGGTAGTCACTTCCGTGCACGCATTTGCCTCCGACCCAACCCGAGGGGTATATATTTTGGCTTATCTAGGGGTCATTGTGGGTGGCTCGCTGGCACTTTATGCTTTGCGTGTTCCCAAAATGATTAGCGGCAGTGGCTTCACTTGGTTTTCGCGTGAATCACTGATTCTGATTAATAATTTATTGTTAACTGTCGCTTTATCAATGGTACTGCTGGGAACCCTGTATCCGATTATTGCCGATGCATTCGGCATGGGCAAAATCTCAGTCGGTCCACCGTATTTCGGCAGCCTGTTTATTGTAATTATGGCACCACTGGTGATGCTTATCCCACTCGCGGCTTACTCCCGTTGGAAGCAAGATAAAGCCGGCCGAGTGTTGGGTAAGCTTCTAGTGCCTCTACTAATTAGCATTGCAGTTACTGCCATTGTGGCCTGGGTAAATGACGATAGCGGTCTGCGCACACTAAGCGGTGTATTTGTCGGTAGCTGGGTTATTAGCGGTTCGCTTCGTTACGGTATTGAGCGATTCGGCAAACACAAGCGTTTCAGTCTGCCGCGTAGTGAGTTTGCCATGTTATTGGCGCATATTGGTGTTGGAGTATTTGTCATCGGGGTTGCCATGGTTGAAACCACCAGCACCGAAAAGCACCTGGCAATGGGTCCTAGTGATAGTTACACCATCGCCGAATACCAATTCACATTCAAAGGTACCGAGCATGTTGATGGGCCGAATTTCAGCGCTGAACGCGGAACATTTTTGGTCACAAAAAATGGTAAGCCAGTTGCCACCATGCATCCAGAAAAACGCCAGTATCGCAATAATCAGGTAATGACTGAAGCAGCACTGGATCCGGGCTTTACCCGCGATCTATATGTATCGCTGGGTGACCCACTCGATGAGGTTGGACAGATATGGGCAGTTCGCATCTACGAGAAACCGTTTATTCGCTGGATTTGGTTGGGTGCCCTAATGATGACCTTCGCCGGTTTGATTGCACTTAGCGATCGGCGCTATCGTGGCAAAACGGCTCGACGGAAAGAACCGGAACCAGCACAGCCGAGCAGCTCAAGCCCTCTGACCGATGGATCTATATCATGAAGCGCTGGTTACCCTTAATCGCTTTTGCGGTATTGGCACTGTTACTCGGTTTTGGTCTGAAAAATGCGGGTACCAAAAACTTGATTCCATCACCCTTGATTGACAAATCTGCACCGGATTTTAATCTTCCGCTAGTGGGTCAACCTGAAGTATTTGTGAGCAAGGCAGACCTACTCGGTACAACTTATTTATTAAATGTCTGGGGTAGCTGGTGTGTAGCTTGCCGGGTTGAACACCCGTTTATGAATCAACTATCCCGTTCTGGGATACTGCCTGTTTATGGTCTCAACTGGAAAGATGAACCGGATGAAGCTATTGCCTGGCTAAAACAGTTCGGCGACCCGTACAGTATTAATATGAGTGATTATTCTGGGCGCACAGCGATTGATTTTGGAGTCTATGGGGCACCGGAAAGTTTCATTATTGATAGCCGCGGAAATGTGCGTTACAAGCATGTTGGTGTTCTTAATCAGCAAATTTTCGAGCGCGAAATCCGACCTTTGCTGGCTACTATAGAGGGTGAAGTCAGTGGGCAATAAGCCAATGAAAAACACTTTTATTTATTTAATTTTAGGCATCAGCATTACTCTTTTCAGTGCCTTTAGTGTTGCTGCGCCGCCACTTAAGTTTGATAACGAGGTTCAAGAGTCACGCTTTAACAGTTTGGTTGCGGAGCTACGCTGCGCGGTTTGCCAAAACCAAAGCCTGGCAGATTCTGATGCGGAACTCGCTCAGGACCTGCGCCGTGAAGTGCTGAATTTAATCCGCTCTGGGAAAACTGATGATCAAGTTAAAGATTTTCTGGTCCAGCGCTATGGTGAATTCGTTCTCTATCGCCCCCGACTGGAACAATCTACTTATCTACTCTGGTTAGGACCCGCTGTGTTTTTTTTAATCGCAGCGTTGTTCATAGGATTGGTGATTCGCAAACGCAACCAGCAATTTCTAGAAGATAAAAACAGACCGAATAACAAGGACGAAAACCCGCATGACGACTAGCTTCTTACTGTATGGCTTACTGCTGGTTGTTGCCGCACTTGCCTTCCTGTTGCGGCCTTTACTGCAAGCACGAAAATCTATTTGGATAGTGATTATTCTAGTCCTTGCGCTGCCTAGCATAACCTGGCTGGTGTATCCAACTGTGGGTAGCCCAGCCGCGCTGCAGCCATTAGCCGTACAACAAGCCAGCGATGGCCCACGCAGCATGGATGAAGCCATTGCCATGCTGCGTGTAGAATTACAGAAGAACCCGGATAACATCGAAGGCTGGATGCTGCTAGGGCGTAGCCTGCTGACCATGAACCAAGCCGAAGAAGCAGTAAGTGTCTATCGCAAGGCACTCACGCTCGCACCCGGTGACCCGTATATCAAAATGGAACTTGGCAGTGCCATCCTGCGGGCTACCGAGCCTAACCAGCAGCGGGGCTTTCCGTCTGAAGCCAAAACTTATCTGGAAGAAGCGTATGCTGCAGACCCTGAACTACAAAAAGCCCAGTGGATGGTCGGCATTGCCGCCGCAGCCGAGGGCAATCACCAACGGGCTCTGGAACTCTGGGAAGACCTGTTACCTAAAATCGACCCTGCGAGCAATGTCAGCGCAACCATCAAGCAGCAAATCAGCCAATCGAAATCTGCTCTGGGTATAGAAGTAACAGAGGCTGAAACTGCAGCATTAAGTATCGACATCTCGGTGGATGAATCACTTTCTGCCACACTAAGTCCACAAGCTATTGTATTTGTATTCCTCAAGGTTCCCGGTCAATCAGGCATACCGTTGGCCGTTAAACGCCTGCCAGCATCACAACTTCCAGCAACCTTGGAACTAACAGATGCCGACATTCTGCAAGCTGGTAACAAACTACTGGATTACCCGGAGCTGCTGCTCTCAGCCAAGCTCTCTACCACTGGTACCGCTGATGTAAGTGCTACCGACCTGCAGGCGGATACCATCAGCATCAATCCCGCATCAAAAACCCCCATAAGCCTGATTTTACGGGCCAAGGAAGAGTAATTATGTTTACATTGAAGCCTAAAACTACCGCTTTTATGACTGCACTGTTGCTGACAATCGCCAGTCAGGCTGCCCTCGCGGTTGAATTTACCAGCACCCGTCTGAGTGATACTCTAACAATGCTTAAAGGCCAGGGTGGGAATATTGCTATTTCCAGCGGTAAGGATGGTGTATTTATTATAGATGACCAACTTGCACCTATAACAGAGGGGTTACTAGAAGCTATTGGCAAAATCAGCGACCAGCCCATCCGCTATGTTATCAACACCCATTACCACGGTGATCATGTTGGTGGCAATGAAACCATCGGTAAGGCAGGCGCTGTTATTGTTACTCATAATAATGTCTATACTCGCATGAACTCCGAGCATTTCAGTACTTTTATGCAAACATCAACCCCTGCCTATCCTACCGATGCAATGCCGAATATAACTTTCAGCGATGAGGCCACCCTCCACTTTAACGGTGAAATTGCCACCGCATACCACATTGCCAACGCCCATACTGATGGTGATGCTCTGGTGCATTTTCCTAAAAGCAATGTCATCCACATGGGCGACCTTTGGTTCCAAGGTCTTTATCCCTACATAGATCTAGATGCCGGTGGCAATATTGAGGGCGTCATTAACGGCGTAAACAAAGCGCTGGAACTTGCTAATAGCGAAACCAAAATTATTCCAGGGCACGGGCCTTTAGGTAGCTATGCTGAACTTAAAGCTTATGGCGAATTTCTAACAGAAGCAACGCAATCAGTTAGACAGCTAATTGCTGAGGAAAAAAACCTGAGCGAAATTATCGCCCTAAAACCAACCGCTAAATGGGATGAAACCTTGGGTAAAGTGTGGATCAAACCCGATCAATTTGTCACTATGATCTATAACTCCTTACAAGGCATCCAAGAATACAAACAATAAGCCACCCGTTGCGTGGGCATAAATGCCCACCCTACCTCGCATAATTTCCCGTAGGGTGGGCATTTATGCCCACGCGGCGTTGAATTGTTGCTTTATGTTTGCAGACACCACAGCGCATGCTTGCTTTCAAAATATTTTTTCTCGAAGGGCGTGCTATATAAACCTGCAAACTCCTTTGTAGGAAGAAGCTTAACTTCAGGCTTCACACCGGTGAGTAAACCAACTGCCTGGGCAAATTCCTGTAAGTAAACCTTCCAGTTACTACGCAGCTCAATTGGCGACCCCAAGGCCATTAAAGTCGGAAAAACCGGGTGTGCATGCCAGCGACGCATGAGATGGCCGGGTTTTGGCCAGGGGTTTGGATATAAAATAAATACCTTTTCAGGTTTTAATCTATCCATTTTGAGTAAACGCCAAAAATCAGCTACTTCAGCACGTATCAGCATACAATTATTGATTAAAATTGGTTCAGCACTAAGCTGAGTTTTCTGCTCAAATGTAAGCAAGCCCCGCCCGAGTCTTTGCTCCGACTGATCAATACCAACAACCAGCGAGTGCGGAAATTGCTTTGCAAGCTGTAATGTTCCCTGCCCTGTACCACAACCTGCATCGAGAATAAACCCATCAAACCCAGCGGCTTCGCGGAGTCTATTAAAACGCTCAAAAGCCAATTTTGTATGGGTACGAATAGGCTGCTTCCATTCATTTTGAGAATGTTTTAAGATAACTTTCCTCAAGTCAGGGTGAATCCCTGACTGCGAGCTGCTGACCTCTTTTGACTTCATTTGTTAATGATACAGGATGGGCTTAGGAAGCTGGTCACGGGATAACCTATAATTAAGCCATTGAAACAACCGAAGAGAATACTGTGTTCAGTAATACGCCACCAGGAAGTGAAATTTTCAAATACGATAAGCCCTTTGCATTTCATCGGGGCGGCAGCCTGCCATCGCTGCAATTAGCCTATGAGCAATTTGGTAAGGCAAATGCGGATAACAGCAATATCGTCCTATTGTTCACCGGCTTATCACCCACAGCCCATGCTACTGCCAGCACCGCAGATCCCAGCCCGGGCTGGTGGGAGCAGGTAATCGGTGTTGGGCGTGCCATTGACACCAATCATTGGAATGTTATTTGTATAAATTCATTGGGAAGCTGTAAAGGGTCAACCGGTCCAGCGAGCATTAACCCGGCCACTGGCAAAGCTTGGCGACTGGATTTCCCCGAGCTGGCCATAGAAGATATTGCGAGTTCAGCTAACTTGTTACTAGAACACCTGGGGATCGATAAGGTAGCGGCTGTAGTAGGCCCGTCAATGGGCGGCATGACTGCGCTGGCCTGGCTAAAACAAAACCCTGGGCGTTGCCAACACTTCCTTGCCATCTCCACCGCTGCAGCAGCTGAACCCTACGCTATTGCCATTCGCTCAATGCAGCGGGAAATCATCTGTAAGGATCCCAATTGGCAAGCTGGAAACTATACAGAAGAATGCTGGCCACAAGAAGGCATGCGTCTAGCACGCAAAATCGGCATGGTCTCTTACCGCTCTGCCGAAGAATGGCGCTCTCGCTTTGGACGGGATGATCAGGTGCGTTTTCCACAAACCACCTGGGGTATGAACTATGCGATTGAGTCTTATCTGCAAGCGGCTGCAGACCGTTTTGTTGGCCAATTCGACCCTGCCAGTTACATCTATCTTTCACGGGCAATGGACTGGTTTGATGTCACCCGCGACCCTAGTAAGCTCTGCCACTCTGTTGAAGTGCCGGGGTGTCAACGAATCGCCGAAAAATTATGCGAAGTAAAACTGGCCTCAGCTTGTATTATCGGGGTCAATAGTGACCTACTATTTCCTTTGCACCAGCAAAAAGAACTGGCAGAGGGTCTCGATACTTGCGCCACTCGAGTTGAATTTCATCAGCCGAATTCACTCCAGGGCCATGACTCATTCCTAGTAGATTTCGAACGCTTTAATCCGATAATCAAGCAATACTTCCGCAATCTCGATTAAGAGGTTCACCCAGCTGCCTAAAGTCGTTATACTTAGCGCCCTAATCTGCTGCCGGGGTGGCGGAACTGGTAGACGCGCTGGATTCAAAATCCAGTTCTGGTAACAGAGTGGGGGTTCGATTCCCCCCCCCGGCACCACTTCCTCATCGTTTTCTATAACAATCTCTCAATATATACACTAGCGTATGCTTTGTCCTGCAAGTAAGATGCACTATTCACGGGAATGAAGCTACCGATATGAACAGAAAATCTAGCTATACAAAACAAGATATGCTCGACTGCGGCGAAGGTTTGTTGTTTGGGCCTGATATTGCAAAATCACCGCGCGGTAATATGCTGATGGTTGATCGGGTGACTGAAATTTCAGCCGACGACGGCGCACACGGTAAAGGCAAAATTGTGGCTGAATTTGACATTCACCCTGACCTTTGGTTTTTTAATGTGCACTTTAAGGATGATCCGGTGATGCCTGGTTGTCTCGGTCTTGATGCTCTGTGGCAACTGGTGGGCTTTTTTCTTGGCTGGAGAGGCAATCAAGGCAAGGGGCGTGCATTAGGTGCAGGTGAGGTTAAGTTTTTTGGACAAATATTGCCTACCGCCAAGACTGTGCGCTATGAAATTGAACTTAGCCGCTTGATTGAACGCCGTCTGATTATGGCGATTGCCGATGGTAAGGTTTTTGTGGATGATCGTGAAATTTACACTGCTAAAGATTTGAAAGTTGGGATGTTTGCTTCTACTGATAACTTCTAAACCTGACCTTATCAACAATCAAACCCCTGTTATAAAGATTTTGCTCTCGCAAAGACGCAGGGATCGCTAAGGAAAAACTCTATCTGCAGCCATCTTTACACCTTGCAAAAGTATAAACCTTGATGATTGATGTATAGTTGGGGCTCACAAATGAGAACAATCGCAATGAAAAAACTTTTCCTGATTTTCCTTACCTACCTGCTTCTCAGTATCTCTACCAATAGCTATTCCTGGGGTCGGGATGGTCATGCAATTATCGGTAAAATTGCGATCGAACATATTCCGCCAAAAACGCGTGATTGGTTGGCGGAAATATTGGGTGACACCAGCAATCAAACACTGCACTTTTCTTGCAACTGGCCGGATATTGTGCGTGAACAGGCTCAATACGACCCTACCCGACCATTTCACTATGTGAATTTACCTCGGGGAGTTCGACACTACAGCGCCGAGCGAGATTGTGCAGATGGGCGCTGTGTGACCGAGAAAATCAAATACTTTGCGGCTAGGCTTCAGCAATTAGAACTGCCCAAGGTCGAGCGCATAAAAGCATTTAATTGGTTATGTCACCTAGTTGGAGACTTGCATCAGCCGCTGCATGCTGGATTTAAAGATGATCGGGGCGGCAATGATGTAAGCGTTAATTTTCATGGTGCATCAATTCGTCTGCACCAGCTATGGGATACCGGAGTCATTCGGCGCCGATACAGCAGTTGGCTTGCACTTGCTCGTCAGCTACAGTCCGGGACGCCGCCTAATCAGGCGATAGTGTTACCCTGGAAGCTTTCATCAGTGGAAGCTTGGACCAACGAATCACATCAGCTTGTACTGGGCGATAAAATATATCCACCGAAAGGTCGCGCAAAAGTTAGTAGCGCATTTGAACAGCAGGCAGACCTGCTGATTAAACGAAGATTAAGTACAGCTGGTTTGAGGCTTGCAACTATTTTGACCGCTATGCATACAGACCAAGTGGAAATACCACAAAGACCCTAAGAATTCTGGAGCATTCCATTCCTGAGTCTTCATGCGTCCCGCTTCTTATAAGTCGCGTACAACGCGGAACCCAACTCGAGAAAAACGCGAAGTTGCACCTGCCGATATACGCGAAGCGGAGCGCGCCTGTTCCGGAGCAGAGCTCCATGATGCCCCGCGCAATACACGACGATTACAACCGGAATTAACCCAGGCCGAGCCATCTGTAGGTGCCTGTACATAGCTTGAGTGCCAGCAGTCCTCTACCCACTCACTGACATTACCACCCATATCATAAAGCCCGAACGCATTGGGTATGTAGCTGGCCACTGGTGCTGGCCCCCAGTGCCCATCTTTATAGCGTTTAAAACCGTCAGTCCAACGCCTGCCAGAGGCCGACTTATCGCGCACACCGGTAATATTGGTCACAACATCTTCTGGCGAACCATCTCCCCACCAATAATCAGTCAAGCTCCCCGCGCGCAGGCTGTATTCAAACTCAGCTTCAGAAGGTAGGCGATAGGTCCTGTTGGTCTTTTCTGACAACCAAGCGCTGTAGGCGGAGGCATCTTCCCAGGAAACATGAATTACCGGCAACTTTAAACCCGCAGTTTCACCATAAAAATCATGTCGCCAATTCACTTTTTCTTTCTCTGATATGGTGCCATTGCCTTCATCATAAATGCGGGACTTTCCGAGCCGCTCCGCATCAGTAAGAAATTGGGTATCATTTACAAAAAGCATAAACTCACCCACTGTTGTCTCGTGCTGAGCCATCGCAAAGCCACGCGCAATGGTGACCAGATGTACTGGTCTTTCGCTATTGGAAGAACCTTTCACTGAAGGGTCTGCCCCCATAAGAAAATTCCCAGCAGGGATTACGACCATAACTGATGTTTGTCCGGACAGTGCGCCGCTGAATGAATCTTGTATTTGTTGTCCCGGGGAAAAGCTGCCATAAACACGCGCATCGGCCAAGCTCTCACGCAAGCGTGCTACCTCATTAGTGTCGGCGCCAAGTGCGACCAACTCTGCTAGCTGAGTGTCTGCTGCAGCGAAATCACCCATATCGATGTTTGCGGCGAGATTTCTTTGCTTATCTGCAATAGTAGTCGCCAACATAGCGTTGATGTCAATACGAGCTTGACTCAGCTGTGCTGAACTTAAAGGGATTACGCTTGCCTGATCCAGTAGTTCAAGTGCTTGTTCGTAATTCCCAGCTGCTGCAGTTGAGTCGGAAGTTGCGATTACTGCAAGTAATAAGGAATTCATCCCTGCTGTAGCGACCTGATCCTCGGGATCAGCACTCAATATCGCGTCATAGCGGCTAAAAGCGTTATTATCTTCCGGTTTGAAATACTGCCCTAGGCTAATATTTTCTACCGCTGCAGTGACCATATCGTTTTGCCCGTCCTTTGTTATAATTGCCGTCACCAGTGCGGCCAGACCCGCTTGTGTACTGTCAACTGTACGGACTGCTGACTCCAATCGCCATGCCATGGGCAATTGATTTTCAGCCACGGCTGCATGTGCCTGTGTGATCACATCTGCAAGGATAGCATTACGAATAACCAATGCTTCTGCGTCACTAGGGTCCAGCGCTAAGCGAACCAGCACATCTTGTAACTCCGCATCTTGCTGGGCATCAGGTAGAGTTACCTTCGGAGGCACAATAGCTGGTGCCAGCATAACCGGCGCACTCATATCCAGACTAAATTCATCACTAGTATCGATACCCAGGCGATTAACTGAACGCTGGGTCTCTGTGGTTGCTGCAGGCACCTCCTCCGCTACTGCTTCAGTTAGAATATCAGCGGGTGGCTCTGTTTCTTCCTGCGCCCAAAGCGTAGAACTAACTAATAACCCAAGTGTAAGTTGGCAGATTAATAATGTAATTGAACCCTTGAAAAATGATGGCATTAGCACTTCCCTGTTTGCAAATTGTCAAATAACCAGAGCTCAGTCTATGCTGGGTCTCTGAAAACCATAACTTGTGTCACAATACCGCAGAAATCGGCTGACGACAAGGACTCTGAAACCCTATAAAATGCGACCATAACTAATACGAAATGGCAATTATAACAAGTATGACTCAAAGCATATTGATAGCAACGGCGGAAAAAGCCGCGCAAAATCCAACAATCATCAATTCAAACAAGAGCTTATTTGACGCCGGAAAGCTATGGGCTGAACAAAATATTCTTGCGGTCGATACCGAATTTATTCGCGAAAGAACCTATTACGCAATTCTCGGCCTGGTTCAGGTCAGTGATGGTGAAACCGTCTGGTTAGTCGACCCATTGGAAATTACTGATTTCCAACCTTTAGTGGAAATGTTGAGTAATCCAGATATTTTAAAACTCTTGCATGCACCATCAGAGGATCTGGAAGTATTACAAAAATCTATCGGTTGCATGCCTGAACCCATGTTTGATATGCAACTTGCCGCAGCCTATCTTGGGCAAGCACTACAAATTAGTTATCAAAAACTATTGGAGTGGCAACTTGGAGTACTAATCGACAAGGGTGAGTCCCGTTCAAACTGGTTACAACGGCCTTTGAGCGATTCTCAACTTCACTATGCTGCTCTTGATGTTAGTTATTTACCAATGATTTACACCCAAGTAACTACTGAACTGGAAAAGCTGGGCCGGCAGATTTGGGTAACTGAGGACAGCCAGTTACAACTCGATAAAGCCCGCACGAGTATAGACTTCGATCATTTGTATCTGCGCTTTAGAAATGCCTGGAGACTGAAGCCGGAGCCACAAAAAATTCTACAGGCGCTCTGCCATTGGCGCGAATTAGAAGCCGAAAAACGTAATTTACCGCGAACTTTTATTCTTCGCGACAACGACCTGATGGGAATAGCACAAAACATGCCGACTACTGTAGAAAACTTAAAAGCATGCACACAGGCACACCCCAGGGCCTTGCAAAGGCACAGCAGAAACATTCTTGAACTGGTAGCCAAAATTCGATCTGAAAACAGTGATGCGCTAAGCGTGCCACAGCCACCACTACCCTTAAATACAGAGGAAAAAGATATTCTGCTAAAGGCCCGGGCTGATCTGTCGGTATTGGCTGCCCAACTGGATATTGAAACCACCATACTAGCCAGCAAAAAAGAGCTGGAATATTTAATTCTAAACCGCCCAATGAATCAATTGCCTGCGCGCTTTCAAGGCTGGCGTAGCGAATTAATCAGTGGGGTTATTTCAAACATTAATCAACTACCACGGACGACCTAAACCATGCCGACGCAACCCGCAATTCTGATTGCACTACTCTTGTTTTCCCCCCAGGCTCTGATAGCAGCTGACGCACTACCAGAAACAGAAATTTACCTGCTGGACCTCAGCATAGAACATGCAGAGCCGATAAACATCAGCGAACACAAGGGCTATGATAATCAGCCGGCCTTCAGTACCGATGGCAAGCGGATTTATTACAGCCGCTCCGATGACGAGCAAACAGACATCTGGTACTACGACATAGAAGGCAGTTTGAACATTCGTCTTAGCCAAACCCCAGAAAGTGAGTATTCTCCCCGCCCTGCTCCGCATGAGAATAAGCTGAGTGTGGTGCGAGTGGAAATGGACGGCGCGCAGCGATTGTCTCTTTTAGACCTGGAAACTGATGAATTCAAGAATCTTGCGGAAGAATTAAGCACAGTAGGTTATTACAGTTGGTTCTCTCCGGGTTCTGTTGCCCTATTCCTGCTACCGGAGCCGTTTTCCTTAATTCTATACGCTAGCATGGATGAGCAGATTACCGTTGCCGAGAATATCGGCAGAGCCATTTCAAAAAATCCTTTAACCGGCGAACTGCTGTTTGTTGATAAAAATGCCTCTCCCTGGCAAATCACAGCTTTTAACTTAGCTACTAGAGAAAAAACGGTAATTGCCAAGCTATTTCCGCAACACGAAGATTTTGCCATCACTGCTGAGGGTACGCTATGGACAGCCCTAGGTGGCAAACTCTATAACCGCGCAATTGGCGAGAACAACTGGAAACTGGCCATAGACTTAAGAGCCTATGAGCTTAATAACATCTCCCGCCTGAGCATTAGCCCTGATGGTACAAAAATGGCGCTGGTAAATAGCCTTAAAAAATAACTGATACGCAGGCTGGAGAGATCCCGACTTGTAGGCCGGGAAAGCAGTAATTTTTTTTGATCCAATGTCTGTTATTCAGGTTTATGCTGGAATTACCACAACAAAATAGAACCCGGTGTGCGAAAATCTCTTAGCAAGCAAACTCCATCCCATTTTTGAATTGAGGAAAATTCAATTGCTTAAAGTTATTACCGCCTTGATAGCTATGCTTTTTTGCAGCATGGAGAATGCTAATGCAAGCCCGGAACAACAAAGTTTACTGGGCAGCTCTTTAACGCCATTCGGAGCTACCCGTGCCGGTAATGACGGGCGCATTCCAGAGTGGGTTGGTGGCACCGCTTTCATCGAAAACCAACAACCGTTATTCGTAATTACTGCAGAAAACTATACGCAGTATGAAGTAAATTTAACTGCGGGTCAGGTCGCGCTTTTCAAACATTATTCTGAGACTTTCAAAATGCCGGTTTACCCCAGTCAGCGCACCTTTACCGCGCCTGAGTGGGTCAATAAAAACACTTACAAAAACACCTTGACCACAAAGTTAAACATCGACAAAAGTGGTTTTGTTGATGCTTTACCGGGGATACCTTTTCCAGTACCCGCCTCCGCCCTTGAAGTCTATTTCAACCACATCGCCCGCTGGCGTGGAAAGCAACTCACAAATACCGCCAGCGATGCTGTTGTTCATAAAAACGGCAAACACGCCTTAATTACCAGAAAGTCAATCGTCCGTTTCGACTTTTACAATGAAAACATTAGTAGTAATAATTTTGCATCGTTAATTGCCAGGGTTACAGCACCTGCCAGCAAAGCCGGCGGCGGTGTGCTCGTGTTGGATCCTCTAGACCAGTTGAACAATGCTCGATCGGCATGGTTATGGGACAAGGGTAGGCGGCGTGCAATCCGCGCACCAAACCTTTCTTACGACACCCCAGTTACAATAGCCGACTCGTTAAGAACTGCCGATGATACCGATTTAATTAATGGATCCCCAGATCGCTTTGACTGGCAATTATTGGAAAAACGAGAAATTTACATTCCCTATAATAATACCCAACTCAGCAGTAAAGACATAGGCTATAAAAACTTGTTATCCAAGCACCACATCAATCCTGAGCATACTCGTTACGAACTCCATAGAGTATGGGTCATATCCGCAAGCCTGAAAAAAGAGTGGCGACATGTATATTCGCAACGGGACTTTTATCTGGATGAAGACAGTTGGCAGGTAGTTATCGCCGATCAATACAACAAGCAAGGTGAGATATGGCGGGTCAGCCTGTCTTTCCCTAAATTCTTCCCTGATATGCCCGGTATATTCCCGGTTATTAATGTTTTCCATGACCTACACAGCCAGAAGTACAGCGTTATGGGCTTGCAAAACGAGCGCCGGACAAAAAATGAGTTCAATGGAAAGCCCGTAAAAGATAGTCTGTTTACGCCTTCCGGTTTAAAGCGTTTTTTAAACTAATCCAGCTTTCAATTAAGTGTAGCTGTAATTCATTACAAACCGCGCATCCACTCCGGGCGTAACTGCACGGACCCGGGGGCTTCCAGGGCCGCTTGAACTGTCTTCAGTAACCGGGGTTTATCTTTACCCAATGTACCTTTCAGAATAAGGTAATTTGATGCATGATCGCTGCGAAAAATCGTACTGTCTAATTCCAGTGCATCCAGTAACCAGTACATTTCCTGAAACAAGCCGGCCTGTTCGAGCGGCTCAAACTCACCTTTGAAACCTTTCTGATAACGATCAACACCGGTTGGAAAGCTGATGACTAATGTTGATAAATACTCTGGTTGTGCGGCATTCATTAAGCGCGCTGAATTAACCGCATGTTGCTGGCTATAGCGTTTGCCGCCCATGCCGTTAAGTATCATTACTGAACTTTTAGCCCCAGCCGCTTTGATTTTTTGCAGTGCTTGTAATGAAGAATCAAAACACTCCCCTTTCTGCACTCGCTCCAGCACCAAATCATCACCGGATTCACAACCAACATAATACAAACTCAAACCCATTTTGTTCAGCTCTGCCAGTTCTGCAACAGTTTTATTCTTGAGGTTGCGTGGCAAACAATAAGAAGCGACCCGCTGAACATTCGGTAGATACCGGTTAATGGCCTGCATGATTTCCTGTAATCGACGAAATGATAATGTCATCGCATCACCATCGGCGAGAAATATTCGCCGTACAGGAATATGCATATTGGCAACAGCTGCGAGCTCCTGCTCAATTTCTGCATGAGGTTTTAGCTTGAATTTTTTCTGTGGCTGGGTATACATTTCACAAAAGGTGCAGTTGTTCCACGAGCAACCATTGGTCACTTGTAAAATTAAACTACGAGCCTCGGAGGGAGGGCGAAATACTGGCTCTATACTGGGTAGTTGAATCATGGGCACAGGATATGGCCTTGATGCTGACAATTCAACTAAATGATTAACGCTAGACCTGAATTTGGTTTATTGCAGCGTTTGCGGGTTATTGGATGGGTACGAAACTGGCCCATAAAATTCATCAATCACAAGTAGAAAAGCAACAATAGGTACAATCGGAATAGCGCGTTTAACCGGTATTTTGTATCCCACGAGCAATGCCATTTACTGTCACCAGCAAAGCCTCCAGTAGTTCATCGTCCGCACGCTCCCCGGCTCGCCAGCGTTTGAGTAAATCAACCTGCAGTAAGCTCATCGGGTCAACATAAGGGTTACGCAGGCGAATAGACCGCTGTAATGTCGGCTCTCCATCCAGCAGGTCATCCTGTTCTTTTATGCTGAGAATCATGGAGCCAGCAAGCCGCAATTCGGTATCTATAAGATCAAATACCACCCGACTGTCCTCAGGTGCTAGCACTCGATAGTGACGGGCAATATCAAGATCAGATTTAGCCAGTGCCATTTCGACATCAGCTAACATGCTGCCAAAAAATAGCCATTCATTGGCCATTTCTTTTAGTGTATCTTCCCCATATTTTTTGACAGCCGCACTTAGTGCCGAGCCAATTCCATAAGCCGCAGGCAGGCCAATACGAGTCTGGGCCCAAGAAAAAACCCAGGGGATTGCGCGCAGACTTTCCACACCAACACCGGAACGACGCGAGGCCGGGCGCGAACCTATACCCATGCGTTCAATCACATCAATTGGGGTTGCATGGCGGAAATAGTCAATAAAGTGCGGATGTTCATAGACCAGATATCTATAGGCTTTTTTGGAATGGCTGGCCATAAATGCCATTACTTCTTGCCACAGTTTTTTGGGTTCAGAGACTTCAGACAAACTGCGTTTCAGGGTCGCTGCGGTCGCCAATTCCAGATTGCGCTCTGCAATCGCGCGGTTACCGTATTTTTGGTTAATAACCTCACCCTGCTCGGTTACCCGCAAAAAACCATTCACCGTGCCACGGGGTGCGCCCATAATTGCCGCAACTGCATTGCCGCCGCCGCGACTAACAGTACCACCGCGGCCGTGGAAAAACCCTAGCCGCACTTGATAGTCAGCCGCAACCTTTGACAGTTGTGACTGTGCGGTTGCCAAAGCCCAGCGTGCCGATACTAGGCCACCGTCCTTATTGGAATCGGAATAACCTATCATTATTATTTGCCGTTGCTCACGCGTTTTAAGGTGGGCTTTATACACGGAATCGGTGAATAAATAATTGAAAATAGCTTCGCCATTTTCTAAATCTGCAACAGTTTCCAATAACGGCGCAATATCTAACGGGACATTGTTGTGTTCGTCCACCAAACCTGCCATCCGCGCGAGAAACAAAACACTCAGTACATCATCTGCACCCTGAGTCATGCTGATAATGTATGGACCTAAAGCCAGTGTGCCAAAGTTTTTATGACCCCAGGCAATGCTACGAAAAACTTCTATAGTTTTATTCACCATGGCATCATCCGGAAGAACCGGCAAACCAGGTGAAGATAAAAGTTCGGTTAAGCGGCTTGCTCTAGTTTCTGCATCGCGGTTAGGCCAGTCTTCATCACCGAGAATTAATGCAATAACCTGGCGGTGAACCAAGGAATCCTGACGAATATCCAGCGTTGCCAAATGGAAGCCGAAGGTTTTTTCTCTGAGTTGCAATCGGTTCAGTGCGAACATACCTGCCCGCTGACCCTTATTATTAGCCAATGACTGGCGAATCATTTTGAGGTCGAGATGAAATTCTTTGGCACTAAAGTAGCGGCCTTCACTTTGATCAAGCACAGCACGCATGCGCGCCATCATCAATTTCAGCAAACAGCGATAGGGCATGTTGCGGATCCGGATACCAATTTTTTCAGCTTCAATTGGAAGCAATTGCTGATAAGTTTCCAGCCTCTCCAGCACAGCCTCGCTGACATCAACCTCGGTTAATGACTGACTTAAAAAACGCGATAAAGAATGCATCTCTGGCAGGTACTTTTTAATGACTTGATGGCGCTGATATTCCAGTGAGCGCCTGATAGTGCTGCCGTCCACATTAGGATTACCGTCCATATCGCCGCCCACCCAAGAACCAAAATGTAACAAGGTTGGTAATTCAGACTGCCCGCCCTCTTCCCAGTTAGATTCGAGTGCCTGCTGCAAGCTCTCATAATAGGGTGGCACTACCCGGTAGAGTACATCAGTTAGGTAAAACAGCACATGCTCCATTTCATTTCTAACCGAAAGCCGCTGATCAGGATACATTTCAGTTTGCCAGTTACTGGTAACCGCCGCACGAATTCGCTCCAGTGCAGCAGACTCTTCCTCAGGTGTGCGTGATGGGTCTAGGCGTGACACCAGTAAGCGTAAGATCTTTTGTTCTTTCTCCAACAATGTACGGCGGGTAGATTCAGTCGGGTGTGCTGTCATTACCGGCTCAATACTCAGCTTATTGAGTGCTTCCATCACAGCAGCTAAGGGTTGTGATGAAAGCTCCTGCATTACCGCGAGTAAGCCTCCGGGTTGTGCGTTTTCCCCCCGGCGTTGGTAGTCGCGACGGCGACGAATGCGATGAACTTTTTCTGCCAGATTTACCACCTGAAAATAGGTAGTAAATGCCCGCACTAGCGGCCCTGCCGCAGCCACATCCATATCGGTCAGCAAGTTATCCAAGGTCTCAGCTGAACCCTCTTTGCCTTCTCGCCGAGAAATAGCCGCAAGTCGAACGGCTTCTACCTGCTGAAGAAACTCTGGCCCCTGCTGTTCAGCCAGCATTTCGCCCACTAGCGTACCCAGCACATGCACATCTTCACGCAAGGGCTGATCTTTTTCTGGGAAGTAAATATCACGCATCGAGGAATCCTTTATTTAACATAGCGAGTGAGTAGCTGTATCAGCAGCGGATATAAAGATCATAACGGGTTTTACGCGTTTGTATTACTGCTGATGGTTTTTGATCTGCAAAGTTGGGCGCGCCTTTTGGTCTTTTTACTACTACGCGTTTTACCGCACATGCACGCGCGGCATTCAGTAAGTCTTCATCTTCATTCTTATGACTAGGGCCTAAAAGCTGTTGCAACATTTGCATATTTTTTTTCACCGCTGCAGATTTTTGTCTGTGCGGGAACATCGGATCGAGATAAACCGTATCGGGAGGGTTATTGTCGGCTATTTTAGCCAGTATATCGATGCTATTACCCTGATCTAAAGAAAAGCCGGTAGTTCGCATTTGTTGAAACAGAGGATCACTTGCGGCACGCAATATTGCATTTTCTACTAAGGCGGCAACAATGGGAGATTGTTCTATCATTCGCAGCGAGCAACCCAGACTTGCTAATACGAAGGCATCCCGGGCTAAGCCTGCTGTGGCATCAACGACTGTCGGCAGCGGCTTACCCGGCTTGATACCCACCGCCCTTGCCAGGGCTTGCCCGCGACCACCGCCGTATTTTTTCCGGTGGGCTGATTCGCCGGCTAAAAAATCAACTCTGAGACGAATTTTTCCATCTTGTAGGATCACACCATCGCTGGAAAAATCAAGTAGAAGCGAGGCTACATCAGGCTCACAAAACGGCAGTTTATGTAGCCGTGCAAAATGTTCGGCTGAGTCGAGTTTCTGCGCATCAGAGCAGCAGACTTTACAGTTTCTGAGTGGTAGTTCAGGCACTATCTGCCAGTGCAGCTTCTGCTTGTTCGAGTTGATCAGCGGCTTCTATCCAGTCCACTTCTCCGGCTTTCATCGCCTTGGCATTTTGGCTTTGTTGGTCAAGCAACTTCTTCAGCTCCAGCTTTCTGGAGTCATCGGAATATAACAATTCATCGCCAAGCAGTTGTTCAATTTTTTTCTGCTGGCTATTGAGCTTTTCCAGTTCTGCTTCTACCTTTTTAAGCTGTTTTCTATGCGGCTGCACTTGCTGGCGTAAGCGTGCTTGCAACTGGCGTTCTAGCTGCCGTTGCTGTCGGTTCATTTTAGGTTTGCTAGCTTCTACCTCTTTCTGTTTAACAGCGGGTTCTGGACTGGCAACATCCGCTGCCGAAACAGGCTTGTTTTTACCGCTATCCTGTGCCCGCATCCAAGCTGACCAGTCATCAAGATCGCCATCGAAAGGTTTGAGTTCATTTTTATGTACTGTCACTAAGGAATCGCAAACGCTGCGTAGCAGGTGTCGGTCGTGCGAAATAACTAACAACGCTCCCTCGTATTCTGCCAACGCCAGTGACAAAGCCTGGCGCATTTCCATGTCCAGATGATTGGTTGGCTCATCCAGCAGCAATAAGTTCGGTTTGCCCCAGATAATAAGCGCCAATGCCAAACGAGATTTTTCACCACCAGAAAGCGGAGCTACCGGTGAAGTTACCTGCTCTCCGCGAAAATCAAATCCACCTAGAAAATTCAATAATTGCTGGCGACTGGCACTACCGCCGATTTGCTCTATATGCCAAAGCGGGCTTTCATCTGCTTGTAGCTGCTCTAGTTGATGCTGAGCAAAATATCCGATCCGACAATCCTTGGCCAGTTCTCGTTCGCCTGATAACAGCGTACTGCCATCTGCGAGCGCTTTTACCAGGGTAGATTTACCAGCACCGTTAACACCCAATATTCCTACCCGATCACCGGCTGCAATCCGAAAACTGAAAGGCTGAATAATCTCCAGTTCTTTATCTTCAACCATATAACCCGCCGTTGCCGCTTCAATTTTCAACAATTCCCGTGGCATTTTTTCCGGTTTGAAAAATTGGAAATGAAACGGTGAATCGACATGAGCCGGGGCAATAACTGTCATCCTTTCCAGCATCTTTAAGCGAGCTTGCGCCTGCTTCGCCTTGCTTGCTTTATAACGGAAGCGATCCACATAAGACTGAATATGTTTGATTTCATCCTGTTGCTTTAAGAAACTGGATTGTTGCTGGGAAAGCCGCTCAGCTCGCTGCCTTTCGTACTGGCTATAGTCGCCTGAATAAAGGTGGATAGTCTGGTGTTCTATGGAAGCAATCCGGGTGCATGCAGCATCCAGAAAATCCCTGTCATGCGAGATCAGCAATAATATTCCCTGATAGCGTTTCAACCAGCGTTCCAGCCAAATAATGGTGGGTAAATCAAGGTGATTGGTAGGCTCGTCCAGCAGAAGAATATCGGAACGACACATCAGCGCCTGGGCAAGATTCAAACGCATCCGCCAACCACCGGAAAAACTACCTACTGGGTTTTCTATATCTGCAGCGGGAAAACCCAGCCCATGCAACAACCTCGCAGCTCGTTGTGTTGCGGTATAGCCATCAATGGCTTCCAACTCCGGGTATAAGCGGTGAAGCGCATCGTCGTCCTCACTAATTTCAGCCGCCGCAATCCCCGCCTGGATTTCCCGCAGGCGCTGATCACCATCAATTACATATTCAATGGCTGCTTGTTCACCACTGGGACTGCTCTGAGCCACATGAGCGACGACATCATTGGGATTAAAACTATAGTCGCCGACATCGGAATCCAATTCACCGCGCAACATCGCAAAAAGTGAGGACTTGCCAGAGCCGTTAGCACCCAGCAAGCCAACCCGCTGGCCGCGATGAACCTGGAAACTAACATCTTCCAGCAGCATTTTAGTGCCACGGCGAAGACTGATTTGATCGAATTTCAGCATTAGATATTGTTCTCTTCAGCCTATTTTGCTGAAAAATTGAATTAGCGGAGCGTTAATTCGCGGATTATAGCATCCGTTCGGGTAATTCACTGTGTTTGAAGTATAATATCCAGCCCTGTTTCAGTAGATCTCCATGCCATTAATTACACTTAAAAATCTGAGCCTTAGTTATGGCACCCCGCCCTTGCTTGATGAAGTCAATATGCAGATTGATCCTGGCGAGAGAGTTTGCCTGTTAGGTCGCAATGGTGCGGGGAAATCCACCCTACTTAAACTGATTAACGGCGAAATACAGGCCGATGAAGGCAGTATTGCTATTCCCCCAGGAATCAAGGTTGCCAAGCTGGATCAGGAAGTCCCTACGGATCTGGATGGCACAATTAATGAAGTTGTTGCTAACGGCCTAGATAAAGCCGGCAAATTGCTTACCCGTTATTACCATTTACTACATGAAATCACTCTCGGCGGCGATGAAAAGCTGCTGGACCAACTGGGCGAATGCCAGCATGAACTGGAAGCGGCTGGCGGCTGGGAGATATCCTCACGCCTGGAAGCGATTATATCCAGACTGCAACTTGATGGCGATACTGATTTTAATGCACTTTCTGGTGGCTTAAAACGCCGCGTTCTGCTCGCCCGTGCGCTGGTCAACCAACCGGATTTGTTATTACTGGACGAGCCGACCAATCATCTGGATATTGAATCCATCATCTGGCTGGAAAAATTTCTGCTTGAATGGCAAGGCAGCTTACTGTTTATCAGCCATGACCGGGTGTTTTTACAAAAGCTTTCCACCCGTATTATCGAGATAGACCGCGGCAAGTTAACCGACTGGCCCGGCGACTATCCAACTTATGTGAGCCGTAAACAAAAATCCCTGGAAGATGAAGATAAAGAAAACGCCTTATTTGATAAAAAGCTCGCTCAAGAAGAGGTCTGGATTCGTCAGGGTATCAAAGCTCGGCGCACGCGCAATGAAGGCCGAGTTCGCGCACTTGAAGCCCTACGCCGTGAGCGCGCCGACCGCCGCAATGTTTCCGGTAGTGCCAAAGTAGAGATACAAGCTGCTGATAAGTCCGGCAAAATCGTTCTTGAAGCTGAAGATATTAGCTACACCTACCCGGATAAACTGCACAACAATACCGATGCTGAACCCGTTATCCGCAATTTCAGCACCACTATTTTACGCGGTGATAAAGTCGGTATTATCGGCCCCAATGGTGCTGGTAAAACAACCCTGATTCGTTTATTACTGGGGCAGTTGGAAGCACAGTCGGGCAGAGTAAAAATCGGCACCAAGCTCGAAGTCGCTTATTTCGATCAACATCGTTCCGTGCTGGATGAAGAAAAAAGCGTGCAGGATAATATCGCTGATGGTAGTGATATGGTGACTATTAATGGTAAGGACCGGCATGTAATTTCCTATCTGCGAGATTTTTTATTCGATCCGGAACGCGCCCGACAACCGGTTAAAGCCCTTTCCGGTGGTGAACGCAACCGTCTGCTATTGGCGCGCCTGTTTAGTCATCCTTCCAATATGCTAGTTCTCGATGAGCCCACAAATGACCTCGATTCGGACACCCTCGATCTGCTGGAAGAACGCCTGACAGAATACAAAGGCACTATCCTGCTGATATCGCATGACCGTGCCTTCCTCGATAATGTGGTCACATCCACTATCGTGTTTGAAAGCCATGGGCAAGTGAATGAGTATATTGGCGGTTATGAAGACTGGATACGCCAAACCAGACCCGCTGAAGTCGAAAATAAAGAAAAAACCAAAAAATCGAAGCGGCAATCAGCTCAAGCCGCTAGCAGCATAAGTTATGTAGAGCGCCAGGAACTTGGCAAGCTACCCGGAAAACTGGAAAAGCTCGAACAACAGCAAAAGCAACTGTTGGAGCAAATGGGTGAAGCTGATTTTTACGCCCAGAATCAGGATAAAATTACCCGGGTTCAGCAACAGTTAAAACAAGTGGAAACCGAACTTGAAGTAGTTTTCGCACGCTGGGAAGAGCTGGAAGAAAAAGCTTCAGCATGATTTTCAAACAGAAAAAACTCACGGCCTATGAAGCTATGTACGAAGCCCAGAGAATTGCCTACGCCCCGATTATTTTCCAGGCGGTTCGCGCCTTGCGAGACCTAGGAGTTTTCACTGCCCTACAAACGGCTGACAGCCAGGGCATTAGCTTAGAAAAACTCTGCCAGCTCACAAAACTCAGCCGCTATGGTGTCGAAACACTGTTGGAAACCGGCCTAAGTTGCGGTGTAGTGGAGCAACTGGAAAATGGGCAATGGCAAATCTCTAAAGTGGGTTATTACTTACAAAACGACCCGATGACACGGGTTAATATGGATTACAACCATTATGTTTGTTACCAAGGGCTATATGATCTGGATAAATCCATCCAGTCAGAAAAACCTGAAGGTCTGAAGGTATTCAACAAACTTTGCGATGCGGACTGGGAAACCCTGTATCAGGCCTTACCGCACCTGCCGGATAAAATCAAAACCGCTTGGTACGATTTTGATCATTTTTACTCCGACTCAGCCTACCCTGCCGCGCTGCCAATTCTATTCTGCCAACCAGTCCGTAGCATGGTCGATATTGGTACCAATATTGGTAAGTTTGCGATCCTAACTGCCAACTATAATGCTGATGTTAAAATCACCATGATCGATCTACCCGATCAACTGGAAAACGCAATTGAAAATGTCGCTGCAGCCGGTTTTTCTGAACGGATCAAGCCATTGGCGATGGATTTACTTGACCCTGAAATTAGCTTTCCTCAAAACCAAGATGTTTACTGGTTAAGCCAGTTCCTTTCTTGCTTTGGACACAAGGAAATTGTACAAATTCTTAAACATGCAAAAGCTGCCATGGGTGATAATTCGCGGCTTTATATCATGGAAACCTGCTGGGATCGTCAGCAACATGAAGCCGCCGCTTTTTCGTTGGTAAACACCAGCCCATATTTCACCTGCATGGCAAGTGGAAATTCCAAGATGTACTCATCCACCGAGTTACTCCAATGTCTAAACGAAGCCGGCTTAGATGTTGTTAACATCCATGATAACTTAGGTATCTGCCATTCATTATTCGAGTGCCGATTGCCACCTAAGAACTAACTTGCACGCCTGTTATCAGCTCCATAACTTTGCCCTTAAAATCTCCTTGCATGGTAACAAAAGCGGACTGCTTCAGCGCATGCCTCCATCTATCGCAATAGTCTGGCCATTAATATACCCTGCTTTATCCGATGCTAGGAAAGCCACCAATGCAGCCACCTCATCAGCTCGGCCCATTCGTCGGGCGGGAATATGTGTGCGGATAAAGTCCTTATCGAATGCTGCATCACTCATGCTTGATTGAATTACCCCTGGTGCCACGCAATTTGCAGTGATTCCACGGGACGCCATTTCCAGAGAAACACTGCGAATAGCAGCTTCCATGCCGGCCTTGGCTGCAGCATAATTTGCTTGGCCGCGATTGCCACGGGCAGCGATAGAGGAAATACCAATTACCCGGCCCCAGCGAGTTCTTGCCATTGGCATTAGCAGGGGTTTGCAAACATTAAAAAAACCTTGAAGGTTAACCTCAATCACCGATCGCCACTGACTATCACTCATTCCAGCCAACGGCGCATCACTATGGATACCGGCATTGTTAACCAACACCTGAATAGTCTGTTCGGCTAGCAATGCCTCCAGTTCACGACCACACTCCGCCGCATCGGTAACATCAAAGCTCACACTTTTGGCTTCACCGCCTGCTTCGCGAATCTCAGCAACTACGCACTCTGCCGCCGCAATATTACGCCCGGCATGTACCAGCACTGAAAAACCCTCAGCAGCCAGCTGCCTGCAAATTGCACTACCCAGATCACCGCTGCCGCCAGTAACCAGTGCCCTTTTCTGCCGAGTTTCATTCACTTATCCTCTCCCTTGTGCATAACGATAATACTTAATTCACCCCGAAGGATTTCTGCATGCGCATTCTCTTCAGTTGTATGAGCCTGTATAACAAAGGCATACTTCAGCATGCCCATTTCAACCGAGCCATCTAAAAGCCTGATTTCCACCTGTAACTCAGCGTTAATTTCATCAAGAAATCGTCGTTTTAACTGCACATTTCGACAACTGGCGAGATAACCCGTTTGCGAGCCCGCACTATTGTTGAGGGCAATATGCAATGCAACCGCCTGAGCGGCATATTCAACGCCATTACTAGCACTTAAACCGCGGGCTGTTCGCAAAGGGTTATCTATTTTCAGGTGACTGCGGGTATAGCAGCTTAGTGAATTCGCGTTGATATTAGTCGCCGAATCAAGCAATACCATATTGCCTGCATGGGGAATCAACTCGGCAATTGCAGCTTTATCCAGCGACACGACGAATCTCGACACCGGCGGCCAAACCACCCTCGATAACAACTGATTTGCACTCTGAGTCAGCCAATAAATTCAATAATGATAAACCTTTAGCCGCCGGGTTAGTCTGGCGCAGATGTTCTAGCGTATTGTCAACCAAGCGCGTGGCAGATGCGGCTTTAAGCGGGCGAATTTCGAGTAGTTCTGTATTGCCCTCAGCAGCAATGGAATGTTCGTTACATAGAACCAGAGCTAGAGCCAGTGAGTCATCGCAGTTAATTTGCTGACGATAATTTTCAGGGGCGCGGGAATCACAGACCACTAGCAAGCACGGCTCTGCTGTTGTTATTACCTGGCTTACAGCTTCCATAAGCCCGCTGACAAAACTATTCTCACCAGCGGCAATACTGGTGGAAGCATGCATGGAATGACTGGCCAGGTGCCAGTAACCTGCGGGTGCATTGTGCACCGAATTATGGAAGTGCGTGGGTGATACCGGTTTACCGGGCATGGCTAGTGCGCTGAGAATTTTATCCGCAACAAATAAATCCCCGTTGGCGGAAGCAAACACAGTTGACAGTTGTTCTATTGCGATCGGCAGGCTTAAATTTAATAACGCATCCTGCGCTGCTACCAAGGCTAATTTTATGGTTTCTGTCAAGCGACGGCGTTCCCGTGGGGATATACCCTCTGGTATCAGTGCGGGCATATCTCTGAATTCAGGACTGCTGCCCTGATGCAGATATTTACGGCTGTTTTGCCAACCATGCAAGCCCGGCCCGATTAGCCCAACGCCAGCTACCCGAATCCTGATGGCTGAGCTTAGCTCAGGCATATTCATGTTTTCACCCGCGCGTTTTTCTGCAATAACAAACAAGCATTTGAACCACCAAAACCAAAGGAATTGCTCATAGCGATAAGTGGCGGCTTTTGTATCTGCCAGCGACCGGGCAGAACAAGCTTTGAGTGGATGGCTGGATCTACACTCTGAGTATTCAAGCTAACCGGATAAAAGTTATTTTCCAATGCCAATACACAAATTAATGCCTCTACAATTCCCGCTGCACCCAAGGTGTGGCCGCAGTATGCTTTCGTCGATGAGCAAAAAGCCCCTTGTGGGAACACCTGTTGCATGGCGCGATCTTCAGCCAGGTCATTTGCCTGAGTACCAGTACCGTGGAGGTTAATATAATCCACCTCCCCAGCGCTAAGACCGGCCATTGTCAATGCTGCCTGCATTGCCCTGGCGGCACCCGCGCCTTCCGGGTGCGGTGTCGACATATGCCAAGCATCACTACTTTCACCATAAGCAAGTAAACAAACTGTAGCATCTTTTGAGGCCGGTTCAAGAATCGCTGCCGCCATGGCTTCACCGATATTGATCCCGTCCCTGTCTACATCCGCCGGTTTGCAGCGCTGGTTTGATAACAGTTGCAGCGAGTTGAAACCATACAGAGTCATCTGGCAAAGGCTGTCAACACCAACAACGATTGCTGCATCACATAAGCCCGCTGCAATATGGCGGTGTGCGGCGGCAAATATTTTGGCGGAGGAAGAGCATGCCGTCGAAATGGTAAAACTGGGGCCTTTTATCCCCAACCGCCGGCGCAAGTAACTGCTGGGGGAATATAGGTTCTGGCTACGGCGATAGTTGAACTCGGGGTATGCATTTTCTTTGCACTGGGCGTAAGCTGCTTCTGCAGCCTGGATACCTGAAGTAGATGTTCCAACAAATAGACCGACCCGGTCGGCCGCATAGCGTTTGAGCAGTTGCTGGCAAGCTTGCAGAAAGCCGTCCTGCTGCAGCCCCAGTTCCAACAGCTGATTATTGCGTGAAATCCAGTCACTTAGGTTTTGCGGTAATTGTTGAGTTTCAACCCCAGCTACCCGGCCAAGCCAGACATCCAATTCTATACCCGCAAGCTTTTCCTTGCTCAGGCATGACCGTTCGGCCAGTAATTGTTTTTTGTTTGCCTGCATACCAGCGCCCATCGCCGTGGTCATGGTGTAGGCGGTCAATGCAAGTAAAGGCGTTAATCGGTTAGTCTGGCTCATAGGGCTTTATTGTAAATGTGTTTTTCTTCAGAACCAACCGAATTCATCGTAAGTCCTGCAAGCAGAGAAAACACAAAAGCCAGAACCACCCCCACGCTGACAACCATGCCAATCGAGGCCAGCACCTTTATCTCAGAAATAGCCAACAAGAAAAACACCGAAGTACTCGAAAACAAACAAACCAGCAAGGCATGTAGAGTGGCAGCTCTTTCATATTTATCGACAGCTTCAGAGCCTAAAACCCGGGTGAAAAACAAAGCATAATCAATCCCGATTCCGGCGACCAGAATCAGGGCTAACAAATGCAGCAGATTAAGGCTGCCACTCATCAGCCAACTAATCCAGGCAGCCCCGATAACTGCCGCTGACACAGCCATCAAGATCCGCAGTACTCTGGCGGGTTGGCGCAACAGCAAGAATAAGGCTAAAACAATAACAACTGCGGCAATAAGCAACAATTGGGAGAGTTTTAAGCGGAATTGTTGCAGGGACTGACTGATTTCAGCGCGTGTTTGTAATAGCCATGTTTGTGGCAAAGATAGCGCATCCAATCGTTGCTGCAATTCATCGGCATCAACTAAGCCTGTAAATCGCACGATACCGACAAATCCTTTTACTTCACCTGGCTCCTTATTAATTTCAAATACCAGACTATCCAGCCAGCCAGCCAGCACGGTATCCGCCAACATCTCCAGCTGTAATGGTAGTAACTGTTTTGATGCTTCAACATCATCGACAAAATCCGCAAAGGCCGAGTCCACAAAAGGCAGCCCTTGCTGCGCTAATTCAAGCTGTTGTTGCAAAATTGTCGTTTCGGGCAATAAAGCCTGTAAGCTAAGCTGATGATGGCTAGAGGGTAACAGTGATGCCGCCATCTCCCAAGCTTGGATCAGGCCATCGTTTTTGGCCTGCTCGAGCAAGGGCAGTAGTAATTGCTCACGCTGCAGGATTTCATCAATACTATTTGCATAAACAAGAATTTGTGTTGCGGATTCGGGCAGGTGCAGTTGCGCGCGAAAACTCTGCTCCTGTTGGATTAGACTGACTGGAACAGGGCTTAATTCAGCAATATCATCTGACCAAGTGACCACAGAATACAGGCCAACAGCCGCGATAATGATGAATATCGGAATAATAAAAGTCAGTGGTAGTGGCGTGACTCTAAATGCGCTGATGTTGGCTAATTTTCCCAGGCCAGCAGCTTTGATAGGCTGCCGGAAACCGGGCAGCTCGGCAATTACAGGCAGCAGGTAGCGACTGGCAAGTGCGGCTGTGGCCAGTCCAGCGATGGAAAAAACACCTAGCCTGACAATACCCTCAAAATCCGTCCAGATCAACGCAGCAAAGGCAAAAATGCTTGTTAGCACTCCGATACGCAGGGTCGGCCAAATTCGCATGGCCGCTTCTTGCAGGCGTTCACCGCCTCGTTGCTGGCTCAAAATGTGCACGGGGTAATCCAGTGCTACGCCTAAAAGGGTTACACCAAAAGCCAGCGTCAACACATGCATCAGTGGAAACACTAGTGAACTGATGGCGGTGGCAAAGACTACCGCAAGTATGGGTGGCAAGGCCGCCAGCAGCACAGCCGTAAAGCTACGGTACGCCAGCAACAGTAACAGCAACATCAATACACCGGCTAGCATGGAAAGCCGAATACTCGCGGCACGCGTATGCTCGCTGGTTTGCAATGCAATCAAGGGGGCACCGGCTAAGCCCACCTGAATCTCAACAGTTGCAAGTTGCCGCTGCATATCGGCGAGTGCCAGTTGTAACTGTTGATACGCGAGTGCCTGTCCCTCGGCATCCATGGCGTTGCTCCGCGCGCGCGCGAACAATAGCGCACTGCGGCCATCGTCACTAAACCAGACCCCATGCTGCTGTTTTATTCTACTTAACGGCATCCCGGCTTCCAGTCGCCCAAGCAACTGCAGAAAGCTATCGGTAGGGTCGCTACTAATCAAACCTTCCTTAAAAGCGGCAATGGGCATCGACAAATCTAGCAATCGTTCATTTATTTGCTGGCGTAACTGCGCCGCTGAAAAATCCACTGCCTGAGCTTGCAGTAAGTAACGGTAACGAAACAAGAGCGCTGAGACTTCACTGTCCATTTGCTGATTACTGTTACGCGCATCAGTGAACGCATCTGCAGACATCAAGCTTTCGACCAGAATTTGGCTGGCCTGAGCAAGCTCTGTCGAATTCTCAGCACCCTCTGCGGTCAAAGAAATCATCCATACACGGCTGGCATTACCCCGCCGTACTTCAGCCAGTAGCACTTGTTGTTTGAGGGAGTCAGGCTGCGGTAGGAATGCGGTTAAATCTGTTTGCCATTGGCTGCGCAAACTAACTTGTAAAACTGCCAGTAATAACAACAGCAGCCACAATAATATGACCC
Source organism: Lysobacterales bacterium (assembly GCA_021648045.1). Lineage (GTDB taxonomy): Bacteria > Pseudomonadota > Gammaproteobacteria > Xanthomonadales > SZUA-36 > SZUA-51. The sequence goes on along the minus strand of JAKITM010000003.1, from coordinate 27,334 downwards.
AATAGTAGCGTGCCTGTCGCTGTGGTTGTGGTTGTGGTTGTGTCTTTGACTGCAGCTTCACTGTATAGCCATAAGTTGGGTAACAGTACGGCTGCCATTGCGTTCAATAACCTCCACAACGGTGACCCTGGCTTGGCGTTCAGCAACAGCATCCGAAGAATAAAAATCGCCGCTAATCTGTATTTGGCTGATTTTTTTGGCTAACGCATGGTCCTGAGGCGTTAATACTAGCTGCCAGCTGTGGCCATCAGCAGTCAGCGCTAGACGGTAGTATTGTTGCAGAGCCTGTTGGTCTCCTGCAAGTGTTGCCCGCAGTGATTCGATAAAAGCCCGTGCAGCCCCCAATTGTGCCAATGAGCGGCTTTGAGCCTTACCATTACGAGAAATTATTACCCTGTCACCCTGCACCTCAAACAGCACCGCTTTTGGCTTCTCAATCTGGCGGATCAAGTTATCCGGAAAAACAAACGCCAGGGTACCACTGGACTCAATCGGTTTGCGGGTTAAGCGGGATGTACGGGTTTCTGTAAAATAGGCTTTGCTATCACCATTGGCAGCCAAGGCCTGCATTAGTGTATCCAGAGAATTATCCGCCTCCCCTGCAAGCAGCGGCGTTGCCGGCAGCAAAGCAAACAGGAGAAACAAGCTGAATTTAGTCCTCATTTTTTGCCTCCCGCGCGTTCTCCCAAAAATCATAAAAATTAAACCAGTTAAAGGGTGAATCCGTGGCTTTTTCAGCCAATTCCTGCGCATAAGTACGGGTTAGCTTTTCCATCCAGGCATTGCGCTGCTCACGCTGGATGCCTGCGACCTCAGCCAACTGCCTGAACTGGATTTGGTAGCGATTTGTTCCTTGATAAATCCCATAAAAACTAAACACCGGCACTTTCAATGCCAGCGCTAATTGGGCTGGAGCCATTGGGAAGTGCGCCTTATCCCCAAGGAAGTCACAAGCCAAAAACTTCTCACTGGAACACACTCGATCCGCGAGCAATGCTACTAAACAGCCCTCATCCAAGGCCTCTTTCACCTTGAGCATGGTATCGGGTTTTTCTGTAGGGATAATAATTTCGGCTATCTCAGGGGCGAGCTCATTTAACAACAACGGTAGCTTCTCTGATGCATCTACATGCATCAAAATTCGCAAACCGAAGTCAATCGGTTGCCGCTGAGTACCCATTGCCCGCATGACTTCAAAACTACCTAGGTGGGAACCCAGCAATAAACAACCCTGCCCCTGCCGGAGATAGTCAAGAATTTCTTCAGCCCCTGAAACCGAGACTTCAAATTCATCCACTCGGCCAGTGAATAAAAACACTCGATCGAGCAATGTTGTGGAAAAAATATAAATGTGCCGATAGGTGTCACGCCAACCAACCGGTCGTGCCAATGTGCGTTTGAGGAAGTCCAGTGATGCCCTGCGGCTTTCCCCAGCTGTGAGTAAAAAATAAGTACTAATCGGGTGGAGCAGCAGTAGTGCAAAACGCCGTCCGGTATGACGCGCCAGCCAAATGATGATACGCATCCAGAATAAACTGCCATGCTCCTGCTTTTGTTTCCACTGTTGACTATTCATGCCTGAGTCTCACTTTCTGCCTCACTTTCTGCATAGTAAAGCTGACCAGTCACAAGGCTATGACCCGCCATATCCAACAATTTAAAACTGCCCTTTTGCAGGTTTTGCGAATCAAACTTGATGACGACCCTGCATTGCTGGCCGGGTTCCAGCCTGCGACTGAATTTCACCCTCAGCCACTGCCTGACCCAATAAGTCCTCCAACGAGTTCCCAAATGCTTTTCAAGACAGCTCTCCACAAGCTCAAGCAATACCACCCCTGGAATTACCGAGTTATCTGGAAAGTGCCCGCCCAAAGCTGGGTGTTCAAGAGACACAGAGCTCATTATATCAATGCTTTCTGGTGTTGTTTTCTGAAGTTGCTCGATCAACTGCATCAGCTTTATCCGTGGCAGCTTGCCATTGGTCTCGCGTGGCAGTCGGTCAACAAAATACACCGGGCGCGGTAAAAACACGGGATCCAACCATTCAGCCAAGGCACTAAATAATGTTTCACGATTCAAGTCGGGTGCAACAACCAAGGCACAGGGGCGGGGGTTTTCCCGAGCATCCCCAGGCATTACAAACACCCCGTCAATGACACCCGGGATATCCAGCAAGCGGTTATTTAAGGCCATTAGTGAAGCGCGCTTGCCGGCGACTTTAATCAGGTCACTGGCACGACCAAGCAAACGAAAAACTCGCGAATCTTTTTCATCCAGCTCGATAGCATCATCCAGTAGTGGCTGATGAGGTAAATAGTCTGCATTTACTCGGTAAACATTGCCCTCTGATTGTAAGCTAACCTGTGGATACAGTTTCCAGAGCTCTTCCTTTGCGGTCCGGCGGCTTGCTACAGAGCCCAATTCGGTTGAGCCGAAAATTTCGGTTAGAGGGATTTTCCATTGTGCCTCAGCCTGACCAGCCAGGTGTGGCGACAGTGCTGCGGCTGAACAAATGATTTGTCGCAATGGGGAAAAATCCAGCCCACTACCGAGCATTGCACGAAGCTGGATAGGAGTAATGACTAAACTTGCCTTAATACCGTTCTCTTGCAAATGTTTCATTGCAGCATAAATATCCGCAGGATAGAAAACCTGGCTGGCAAATAGACCAATCCCTCCAAGCAAAGGCATTAAAACTTGGGTTTCAAAACCATACATATGCTGTGGTTGTACCGCGACTAATAAACAGTCTTGAGGCTTCAGCTGCAGTCGCTGACGCATCAGCGCAGATGCTTTTACTAGATCACCCCAGTGTTTGTGGTTAGCTTTAGGTTTGCCGGTGCTGCCGGATGTGAACAAGATTGCTGCCAACAGAGAATACGAAACCTGTGGCAGTTTCACATCCCCGGCCGGAACCGACTGGTCGGCAGTAAAGTCTGTCATTATAATTGTACTGGCAGGTACATATGAGCTGTCAGTATCAGTAATCAATAGACTTTCCGGATATTGTACAAACAGGCTTTGTAACATTGCTGGTTTTCGCGATGCTGCCAATAATGCTGTCATCCCCGATGCTATTACCGCAACAAACGCCAGCAGGAAATTTTCCGGGCGCTCACAAACTAACACCACCTTTTGCTGATCATTATTTCGATAGCTTTTGATTTTATCTTCAAGCCGATTTACCCGAAAATAAAATTCGTGTCTGCTAATCGACCCATGCTTATCAGCAGGGAAAAAAAGCCAGGGTTCATCTAGGTGATTGGCATAAAAATCATTGTCTAGGTTTTTCATTTCGAGGGTCGAAACAGGTGACTGAAATCGACCGTAGCCAATCGCTGCAAAAAATCCTTGATACCATAATCCATATACTCGCCAACCAGCCTTTTTCGAATCCCGATTTCAAGTAGGAACACTAAGCCGATAATAATATAGGAAATAACATTGGTAAACAGCGACCAAAGATAAATTGGCGCATACAGGGCCAGCAGCAAGCTTAACACTCCCAACAGCAGGAATAATCCACACCAAACCAAGGTAAGCCCGCGAGTATACCGTTGCACCTGAGGGGGTAAGTCTGCAGCTACTTGCCCACGCATCAAGCTGGCAAAAGCCGTAATCAACGGGACTTTGCCTGCGCCCAGAGATACGGCAAATAGGCTGAACAAAGAAGTATAAATTATCAGAGGGATGAATTTAGCCAGTTGTTCCGGGTAATTGCCGGCCAGCACAAAAACTACAGTCGCGAACAGCAGATAAACAAAAAATGCGGGGGTAAATTTTTTCAGGCAAAGTCGTTCGCGAACAGCAGAAACCAACAATAAACCAGCGAGCCAAAATAAAGCCAAACTTAAATGACCGAGCGGGATAGCGAAATGAATGGCAAGGGGATAACTCAAGTACAGCAGCGATAGCAATTTGCTCATTGGACTGCGGTCTGAATGATGATTTAAGCCCCTGTGGTGCGGTTTTTTTCGATAAAAGCACTGAGTGAAGAAAGCGATGCAAATATTTTCTGGTTTTCAGCGTCATCTGCCTTAATTTGCAGGCCGTAGCGTTGTGCTATCGCCAACGATAACTCTAGCGCATCAATGGAATCCAAGCCCAAGCCTTCGCCAAATAATGCCTCCTCAGGCTTTATTTCAGCCGCTTGCATATCTTCCAGGTTTAAAACCTCGATTATCATCTCTGCTATTTCATGCTCAAGCGACACTATTGCCCCCTTATTAACTTAGAAAATCCGTTTATACATGGTCTAAACCAACATGAATTATACACTTATTCATTAAGATACACATTGGATACCATCATTTTTTAATAAAAAAAGAACTCTTCTTTAGAATTCATACAAAAGGGAAAAGCGAATTAGGATGCGATGTTTAGCTAGGCTAGATGCATTCCAAAATGCAGGCATCACCTAACGATAATTTCGTATAGAATATCACGCTGTAAACGAAGCATTTACGACAAACTAATGATAGAAATAGAAAATTTATCTTACCAATACCCAAACTCCTCGAAAAAAGCGCTGAAGAATGTACAACTTTCAATTAATAAAGGCGATTTATTGGGCTTAGTTGGGCCAAACGGTGCGGGGAAAACCACTCTGATTTCATTATTAACCGGTATTCTCCAGCATAAAACCGGCAATATCACCATATCTGGTTATAGCATAGCAAAATCCGCACAAGAAATTAAACAGATGATTGGGTATATACCGCAAGAATATGCGTTTTACCCGAACCTGACTGGGTATGAAAATTTACAGTTCTTTGCTGGAGTACAGGGTATAAAACACTCTAAGGCAAGATCCAGAATCGAATATTGCCTTGATTTTTGTCAATTAAAGCAAGTGTCACAGCAACGAACATCTAAATTTTCAGGTGGTCTAAAGCGCCGGCTGAATATTGCAATCGGACTACTTGCTGACCCCGCAATATTTCTATTTGATGAGCCAACTGTGGGTATAGACCCGCAGAGCCGTGCTTTTATTTTACAAAAAATAAAAAGCTTACAAAGCCTAGGGAAAACAATTATTTATACATCTCACTACATGGAAGAGGTTGAGCAATTATGTGACTCCATAGCCATAATTGATAATGGCGAATTATTGATGCAAAGTACGCTACAGAGCCTGCAACAGAAAAAACTAATAGTCACTTGTAAAAACAAAATTGACGCTGATTCTCTTATGTCATTAAAAGCTCAGTTTAAGCTTTCAGTCGAGGATAGAAAAATAGAGTTTCAGCAAGTTGATAGTATGCCGCGCTTTTATCAAGTCTTAGCTGAGCTGCAAAAAACACAGCTACAAATAGATAGCATGTCTTACAAGGAGAATAATCTCGAGCAGCTTTTTCTTGATTTAACCAGCAGGAAATTACGAGACTAAATATGTTTATTGCAGCGGTAGTTAAAGAATTTAAATTGGTGTTTAGAGATATGCACTCTGTGATAGTGCTGTTTGTAATACCAGGGGTTTTTATTGTAATCATGTCCCTGGCGCTACAGGATCAGTTTTCCGAGGGGAAAGAAGCTACTTTTAAGATCTATTATTCTAATCCTGAACCGAACGAGTATAGTGATAAATTATTATCCTATTTGTCGGGCAATAAATATTTCACCTTCGAGAGAAGCAAACAAACTGCAGAGCCAGGCAGCATCATCAAAACTCTCGGAGACAGAAGCAAAGCCTTTATAGAAATACCCACAGACTTATCCAGCTACACCATAACAAGCCCCGAAGTGACTAACCCAATACGAATCTGGCTATCACCAAGCATCAACATCCAATCCAGTCAGTTACTCGAGATAGCAGTTAGCGAGGCATTAGTAAAAACTAGATTGCATTTCATATTTTCCGAACAAGCCTCTTCAGGTATCTCTATTGAAGAGCTTCTACCTGAAAACTCAATTCAGGTGGGGTTTCTTTATACCAGCGAAGAAGACCCTGTAAAAACACCTACTGCAGTACAACAAAATGTTCCAGCCTGGTTAATATTTTCAATGTTCTTTGTGGTAATACCGATTTCAACCACACTAATTACCGAAAAACAACAGGGCACATTAACTCGTCTAAATTCGATGAATGTTTCAATGGGCTTGTTTCTGGCTGCAAAGTCTTTGCCTTACCTGGTGATTAATCAGGTGCAGCTTATATTAATGTTGCTGGTGGGCGCCTATGTTGTGCCCTTGCTAGGTGGCGACACTTTAATCATTGGAAATAATTATTTCGCCTTAACCTTACTATCACTTGCTGTTGGTATTTCAGCAATAGGCTATGCAATGCTGATAGCTGTAATCGCTAAAACTACTGAACAGGCGACAACTTTTGGTGGCATAGGCATTATTCTACTTGGTGCGATCGGTGGTATAATGGTGCCGAAATTTATAATGCCAGAAAACCTTCAGGAACTAGCAATGATAAGCCCAATGTCCTGGGGTTTAGACGGATTTTTAGATATTTTATTATATAATAAAAGCACCATAGCAATCATCCCAGAAGTTACAATCTTAATGACTTTTGGCGGCTTATTGTTTACATCAGCACTTATCATATCCCGCAAAAACACATAAATAAATTCATGTAGATGACTAATATTAATAAACAACAACTAAAGCTCGAACTGAAGGAAATGATAATTATTGAGTGCGATAAAAGCGAAGAATTTAAAGCAAGTGATATTTCTGATGATGAAGCCCTTGTGGGGGCCGAGGCTAAGCTAGAGCTTGATTCACTAGATAGTTTGCAACTCGCCTTGGCTATTCAAAACACCTATAAAGTACGCATAGAAGGAACTAAAGATGGTCGCCTTGCTTTTGCTTCAATCAATGCACTAGCAGATTATATTCTAGAAGGGTCAAATTGAAACCCTACAAAATTTATTTTAAGGGCGCCGGCCTTGTTACAGCAATAGGTAATAGTATTGAAGAAAACTTGAGTGCGATAAGTCAAAATAGTTACAAGCCCTCAGAGATCAGTATAGATCAGCTACCCGCACCTGGAATAATACCTTACTTTATTATTAATAAACCGAGCATAAATAGTGGTGTTGAGCGCCTCTATCAAGTTATTAGATCTGTGATTGATCAAGCAATAGATGACGCTAATTTATCAAAGAAAGAGCTAAAGGATGCTGGATTGTTTCTGGGATCAACATCCTTCGATATGTTCAGGTGTGAATTAGAGTTAAAACAGCTCGGTGTTAGCGAGCACAAAATCGCCACCCATATACCTCCGTTTAATCGTTTAACAAATTTTATCCAAAATGAATATTCATTAAATGGGCCAGTATTTACATTCAATACTGCCTGTACTTCAAGTGCTAATGCATTAATGTATGCGTCTGAATGTATAAGAAGAGGTGATATTAAACATGCACTTGTTGTAGGTCTTGAATTTTACAATGAAGTTACCGCTCTCGGGTTTAGCGGCCTTTCATTAGTCAGTAGTGCTGGCATGCGGCCTTTTGACCAAAACAGGGATGGTCTTTACCTCGGTGAAGGTTGCAGTGCCCTGATAATTTCAGCTGAACCAGAAGAAAATGGGTATTCATTCCTTGCCGGTGCAAATTTGGGAGACACCCATAGCATCACCTCTAGTAGCCCTGACGGCAGCACCATTCAGGCGGTAATAGAACAGGCTATCAAAAAAGCACTTATAGATAAGAAAGATGTGGCGATTATCAAAACCCATGGAACTGCCAGCTTAGCGAATGATGAAGCTGAGGCTGCTGGCTTATCAAAAGTATTCAAGCAGCAAATACCGCCAATAGTAATACTCAAACCATTCATAGGACATACACTCGGTGCCTGTGGGCTCAATGAGTTGATTTTGTTTTATAAAGCCTTAAGCCAGAATATTTTAATAAATTTTCAGGTTAATCTATCGAAAGAGTTCGCATTACGCCTAGCAACTACTGATGATGTACCTAAAAAAGGCTATTTTCTATTAAACTACTTTGGTTTTGGCGGAAATAGTACCGCCCTAGTTATTACCAATGCATAAACCAATCTATATCTATAGCTCTAGCAATTATCATCATGCTATAACTAATGGACTACCCTCACTAAATTCCAAACTCAAGGCAATTTCCGGTACAAATATTCGACGCGTAGACCGCCTTACTCAACTGGCATTAATTGGTAGCTTTCAATGCAAATCAGGAATTGTTTTTCCAAAAGCAACCGGCTTGTACCTATCATCAATCTACGGCTCAATAAGTAACACCGCTGCAGTGTTGGCTGAAATATATCAACATGGGCAACTTCCAAAACCACTGAATTTTATAAACTCAGTAAGCAATGCTGCCTGCTTTTACTTAGCAAAGCATTTGGGAATATTAGCAAATAACCAGTTTGTAAGCCGCGATTACTTTACTCTTGAAGCAGCCCTTAAACTGGCATGTATCGATCTTGAAATAGGGAATATTGAGGCAGCCTTAGTTGGGCTTGTTTGTGAGGTAGACCAAAATCAAAAGCGTCATCGACAACGATTAAAAATTGATCAAAAATACGCACTGGCTGAAGGCAGCCATTGGTTGTACCTATCCCATCATTGTGAAGAAATGAGGGCTCTTGCAAAACTAACTCATGTAACAGAGCCCATAATGGGGGAAGATTTAAATGCTTATTTGAAATCAATAAGTACCGCCTCTACAACTTTGTTAAAAGTTGGATTTAGTGATGCTGTAGGTGAAGTGAAAAAAGAAAATATTTTGCAAGAACTTACTGCAGAGGAAGTGAGCTTTATATCCACTCCTTTGCGCCACGAATTCACAACAGCGTTGCAAATATGTGGATTTATTGAAGACTGCAAAACCTCACCTACCCCATATCGCTATCTTTACATAGACACTGACGGTAATAATCGATGGAGTATAATTGGACTGGAAAAAGAGAGCACGGGTAATGCTTAGATTAATCATCACATTGCACCAACAATACCATAAGTCATTTTCCCGGGACTCGATATTTATATCTAACCTAGATCCTGCAAGTGATCGTGCTTATTAGGCAGTGCAAGATATTGATTTGTAGAGTGAATGATAAATTGAGTGGGATCCTCATTGTGATTGCCGAAAAGTTTCATTTGCTATACGGGTCAAGAGCTTGTGCTGAGTGAGTGCGAGCACTTGCAGGATTTAGGTCTAAATTAATGTTCATTAAATCAATCGTATAAGAAGTATAAATAATGAAAAAAGAAGATGTCCCACAGGATAATAGCCGTAGCTATGGTGGCCACAAAAAAATCATCTATGCTACAACAAGCTCAGGCAAGTATGAGAAAACTAACTCAAGCGGTTGGGAAGCTGAAGAGTTTGTAACGCTTATGGCTGTTAATGAGTTGGAAACACAAGCCCGGGCTGCTTATAAGCACCTACAGAACGGTGAGACTTCACCACTGGAATATCATATGTACAACAGCCGGATGGATTTGTTAGGTCTGTCTCAGGCAACCGGTTTATTTCAATGGCAAATCAAACGGCACTTCAATCTGATAAATTTCACTAACATATCGCCCAAAACAATAAGCTTATACACACAAGCGCTTGGGATAACGAAGATGGAGCTTCAAACCACTCCCACCCGGGGTTCAAGCGATGAATAAGTTTCAGCATCAACACACTGCGCACTGTGAAACAGGTGTAATGTCCAGCATGCTTGACTATCATGGGGTCCAGATTTCAGAACCCATGGCTCTTGGTCTGTCATCTAGTATTGCCTTTGCTTATTTGCCTTTCATTAAGCTGAATGGCTTACCATTAATTGCCTATCGCATGCCCCCAAGATCTGTAATTAAAGGTTTAAAAAAACGCTTAAAATTAAACCTAGACTATGAAAGGTTCACAGATCCGAAAAAGGGGATGATTGCACTTGATAAACAATTAGATGCGGGTAATATCGTCGGCTTACAAACATCAGTGTATTGGCTACCTTACTTTCCAGATGATATGCGCTTCCATTTCAATGCACATAATTTACTTGTCTATGCTAAAAAAAATAATACATACCTGATCAGTGACCCGGTATTTGAAAAGCCTGTTAGTTGTAGCACGGATGAACTCCAAAAGGCGCGTTTTTCCCGGGGAGCTCTAGCACCTAAGGGAATGATGTATTTCATCGACAAGCCACCTAAGCCAGTGAATTATACGAAATTAATCCCCCTGTCGATTAAATCATCTGCGCGTTCTTTAACCGCTCCTATACCAATAATAGGGATCAGGGGAATACGTTTTTTAGCCAATAAGCTTGCGCGCCTAGATAGAACAATGCCCGATAAAAAACAACAAATTTTGTTTCTTGGCCATATCATCCGCATGCAGGAAGAAATTGGCACTGGAGGTGCCGGCTTCCGCTATATGTACGCTTCTTTTTTACAGGAGTCTGCAACGCTTATGAACAACAAGCTACTTGAGGATGCATCAAATATGATGACGGATGTTGGTGATCATTGGCGTAATTTTGCGCTGCACACTGTAAAAATGTGTAAGAATCGTAGCCACTATGATCTTCGAGAACTATCTAAGCTACTGCATAAGTGTGCAAGTGAAGAGCTCAAAGTTTGGAAGTTACTGAAAAAAATATAGACTTGCTTGGGTTTTTCATTGAAAATTTATAAACCTTTACAAACAGAAAGTAGCATATAAGCGCTACTAAAACGGCCACTTTCCGGGATATAACAGAGAATTTTCTCACCCTGTTTTAATTTTCCAGACTGGAATAACTCTTCGAGCATAATATAGATAGATGCAGAACCGGTATTGCCCTTTGAAGATAAATTTGTAAACCAACGCTCGAATGGTATTTCAAAACCAATTTTCTTCATGCCATCAGCTACTTTCTCCTTAAAGTATTTTGATGAGTAATGTGGTAGAAAATAATCGATTTCACCAGGATTTAAACCTTTCTTTTCTACAATTTCAGCTAAAGGACGCTCAACTGTATAATGAATAACATTTTCATTCAGTTGCTTTACATCTTGCTTAACTGAAAATATTGAGTCAGAAAGCCACTCTTCCGGCGCAAACTCTTTCCAACCACGCAATGAACCATCACTCAACTTAACCGCGCCACTATACATGCAAGCACTAATTTCGTTCGCATAAGATCGCTCATAAATCCAGTGAATTTTCAAAGAGACACCTATACTATTAGGCTTGGGTTGAAGCAAAACAGCCCCTGCACCATCAGATAACATCCAGCGTAAAAAATCTTTCTCAAATGCAATTACCGGATACTCTTCTAGCAGCTTATTTCGTTCACTTAACTCTGGCTCAAAATTCTTACCACGCATAATACTAGACGCTGTTTCCGAGCCCGTTGCAACCGCTGAATAAAACTCACCCGCAGCCACACCCAAAAAAGCATATTTCAATGCGGTCATACCTGCAACACATACTCCAGCTGTAGCTACAACTTCACAAGGTAAATTACCCAGTTCACCATGTGTCATAACTGCATGGTTTGGCATTATTTGATCTGCCAATGTTGTACCACAAGATAAACAGTCAATATCATCAATTGAAAAATCTTTATTTACCAACAAGCGTACCGCTTCAGCAGTTAATTGTGCGTTAGTATGGGTTGTTTCGCCTGTATCTGGATTTATTGCATAGTAGCGTGTTTTGATGCCATTGCTGCGCAAAATTCTACGCCGCACGCGTGATGGTTTCCCACCAACCTCACCCAGGACTGATTCTATATTGTTATTATCAACCGGTTTGTTTGGTAAAAAGGCGGCAATTGCATTGATATACACTGAAGGCATTAAATAAAAAGTCTCACTTTTATTGTTATGGCCCTGAAGGGCCTCCATAATATTCTTTTTGTTTAGCAATTTTATTCCGAGTAAGCGGTGAAATCAATAATTTAAAAAGCATGCTTAATGGAATGACTATGACAATAAAGCTCACTAGAAATAGTATGTATAGAAAAAGCACTGGTTTTCGAAGCAGACTCCCACGCGGACCCAAGGAGCGTAGGAGCATCCCCCAAATACGAAAACTTCGTTTGGCTGCTTTTTCACTGGAAATTAGTTTCTCATTTACATCAACTGCACCAAGATTTATTAATACGCTACTATCTAAACATTTATCAGATGACATTCTATCAATAATACGCTCACCGAAGCGGCTACTCGCAGCAATCACCTCCGGGGCAACGCCAGCTTTTGGTATTATCCCACCAAGTCGTGGCCCCTTGTTCCCACTGAGGACCCAGAGAGGCGTTGCCAAAAAACTGCCTGCATTTCCTGCCGCGTCCACCAAGGCTACATTTCCTATTAACTTTGCATCCAGATTGAGCAACATTATTTTCATTTCTTCCTGAGCCATTAACCACATATTTCGACAAGCGATCAGGGTTATAACAGGTTTACCCTTTAATAGTTGGCTTGCAACAGCACTTTGCAAAAAAGCTGTTATTGGTAATGAAGGTGACAAAAACCAGACTTGATAGGCCACTATGATTAAATCAAAGTTTTCATCACCTGTAAGCTTGGACTCTTGAATAGCGGGCGGATCAAGATACACACATTCCGGAAATGTGTCAAAAAAGCGCAGAAAAGGCCAAGGAAATGGGAATTCTTGAATCGGTTTAATAGCTTCAAATGTAACTTCAAAATCCGGGTGATCGACAAGTGGCTGTGAAAAACCATGAACAACCTCAGTTAGCTGGCCACTTTGGGAGTAATGCACAATAAGTATTCTTTTTTTGTTAAGCATTGACACTCTTAAACTAGCATTAAAATCATTGCGCAAACAAGATTGGAAGTCTTGCATTATTCATAGTCACAACTTCCGAAGTTATTGTTTTCATTCATATATTTCTTTGAAAGGAAATTTAAATGTTTACAATGCGGCTAAGCCCCATTTATCCACAAGCGGATATAATTTGATCTTCCGTCAGACCTGTCTTTTTCATATCAAGAACCTGTTGAGTTGTACAACTCTTTGTATTTGCCGCTTTTTTCACGCTCGGAGATGACTTTACTTTACCGTTAGGAGATATACTGACAACCTGGCCAACTAAAGCCACGCCAGCAATAATCCTACCAACACCACACTGGAATTGATTTGGACTGCTAAACTCGAGGTGGTCGTAATTACTTTTGACATTTACTACAGCATTGCCCCCTTGCGATAATGCGCTATCTTTTAGTGCCAATAACGCGGAAAGAAACACCCACTCACAAGCCTCTTTATCCGATTTATTGAAGGCGTTGGTTTTTCGATTAGTGCGAATTACTGTCATCTCGTTATTAGGCTTGGCATAAGCCTGATCACCGAAGTACATAGTAACGCCACCTAATTGGGACTTTATCGCAAGATTTTTATACGCGTCAGCAATATTTAAATTTATACGGTCTTCGCGGGCAATGACATTACTACTTACCAGACTTGAAAGAATTATTATAGTAATAATGTGTTTATGCATTGCATGATTCCTTGTTTTTATCCTTGATGATTGGTGTAGCTATAAAAGTTGATTTAATCATATTTTTACCAAGATGAGAATAGAATCACGAATGAAAACACTATACACCATCACAAGATATTTTTCCTCTGTAAGCTTCAATGCTCTATTAAACTATAGCCTGCAATGCAACTTATATGACCCAGCATGTTACTGGCAATCTTCGTATACTTGGTAATAGCCCAAAGCCAACACAGGAATATTAAATGTCAATTTATTGATACACTAGCACTCTAAAGTTAAATAAAATCGAAATTTTGAAGCAAATAACTGCTCTCTTTAATTCGACTTTAGCATAATCAACAATTCTATTGGAGCATGACTGAGTAATGCCAAATTCTGCAACCACAGCAAGTTCTAACAAATATGACATTGTCATTATCGGAGGAGGTCCAGCTGGCACAACCGCGGCTTCACTTCTAGCTCACAAAGGCTGGGATGTGCTTTTGCTGGAAAAGGATTCTCACCCACGCTTTCATATCGGCGAATCATTATTACCAATGACACTGCCGATTCTCGATGAACTTGGTGTTCTCGATAAAATAAATGCTATTGGCATACCTAAGTATGGCGCAGAGTTCAACTCATCAACTCACTCTAATTCCAAGGAAACCTTCTACTTTTCTGATGCTTGGGATAAAAGCCACCCTTCAGCACTAGAGGTTGTGCGCTCCAAGTTCGATGAAATACTTTTCCGGAATACTGCGTCTTTCAATGTCGACGCGCGAGAAAACTGCAAAGTAATCGCAATAGATTTTCCAGATAGCCAGTCCACAGAGCTTAATTTTATCGATGAAAGTGGTGAGCATAGACTAGTTTCTGCAAAATTCCTCATCGATGCCAGCGGCCGTGAAACCTTTCTAAGCAAAAAACTCAAACTGAAACAGAAAAGCAAAAAACATAATACCGCTGCAATTTTTGGTCATTTCACAAATGTAGAGCGACGCGAAGGTAAAGATGCGGGTAATATTTCTATTTACTGGTTTAAGCACGGCTGGTTTTGGATGATTCCGTTACAAAATGACTTGATGAGTATTGGCGCCGTGTGCTATCCGGAATATTTGAAAAAACGCCATCAATCTGTAGAAAAATTCTTCCATACAACGGTTGATTTGGTACCTGAAGTGCGTGAACGGATGATCAATGCGGAAGCTGCCGGAAAAATTCGTGCCACTGGCAATTTCACTTACAACTCATCTCGAATGTACGGTGATAAAGGAGAAAATTATCTGCTTTTAGGTGATGCCTATGCGTTTATCGATCCGGTATTTTCAAGTGGTGTGCAAATTGCTATGTCCGGTGGAAAGCTAGCCGCTGATGCAGTTGACACGCTCCTTCGCGACCCATCACTGAATAGAAAACCCTTAAAGGACTACGAGAAAAAAATAAGCAAGGCGCTAAAAACTTTTTCCTGGCTGATTATTCGCTTTAATTCACCTGCTATGCAGAAGCTGTTTATGGCTCCAGGCAATCAATTTCGAATCAAAGAGGCATTGATCTCCTTACTCGCAGGTGACCTCTACAGGAATACACCGATAGGCTCACGCCTGCTACTATTTAAGTTTATTTACTACCTGACATTCTTCGGCAACTTTCCCAAGGCCTGGGCTAACTACCGGCGGCGTAAGCGTAATGTGCCTAATATATTTCAAGGCGGCACGACTGCACAAGACCGGCAAGAGTCCAAGGAAGATATTACAGATTAAAAATATGTTCCGAATAACAACTTAAGTGAATTGACTGAATCATTCGGTTCTTCTAAGCCACCATTTGACATATGGTGATAGCGTAGTTCAGCAAACAGGCTGCGGGGACCGCTTTGTGATTTAAATTCTATTCCCCCTCCCAGTTGGTATATTCCTTTGATGTATGAAGATGTACCCGGAATTTCTGCCTGTGTATAGCCAGGACCACCACCAATAAAAAGATACGGTTGCCGGTAAGGATGAGATATAAACTTCCAGGCCACATTCATTGTAAAAGCGACAAATGGCGCTCGATCAGGCGTATATATCCAGCTAAACGGCACTTCGACATACACAGACTTGCGATTAAGCCAGCGACCTTTTCCGCGGGTCCGCTGTTGTGGACGATCCTGCCGGAAAACCAGATCTAGGGTTTCAACCTGCTGGTTGGTATTGCCCCAGCCGTCTTTTGAAAAACCGGCTCCGGCAAAAACAACAAAGCGTTTTTCAACTTCATCGGATATTGCCAGTGACGGCAGCAGAAAAAGCAGCCAGAAGCTACAAAACACCCACGGCTTTCTTGCCGGGTTAATTACAATCCATGCTTAACAACTGGGCGCTAATTCCATTTTTCAGGTTATCCATCCAACTACTGGCATTTGCATGAATATAGGGTCGGCCTTTCTTGAGTTTATATTTCAAGTTATCTGAACTGGTGTAGTTCACATCAAAACTCTCAGGGTCGTATTTAACCAGAACATTTAGGGTGTGCTTGCCGCGCACTACGATATTCCCTTTAACACCATCATCGGTATAAGTTGCTGTCCAGCCAAGGACTGTCATCGCCACGGTAATCGCGTGCCGGATTTGTTTACTGTCCAGGTCGCACTTAAAAGACACCCGCTCAGGATCAATCATTGGCTTAGCACCACGGGCTGTCGCATCCTGCGCAAAAAACAAACCTGCAATTAAACTACTTACTAATAAAACTTGTGTTACTTTCATGGGTTTTTTCCTTAATCGATTAACTAAGCTTATGCTTAGGTCACATTTTAACCTGATTTTCCAAGTATTCGCTGATGACCTGTAAGTTTTGCAAAATAACGACCGGACAGATACCAGTGCAAATATACTGTTTCAACTATTAGTTTCCAAAATACTTTGATGGGATGAAATTGAGTTTCTGCAGCAACTGGTAGCAACTTTAGCCCAATATTAGTCGACAACACCGCAATGCGTTGAAGGTGATACCGATTGCTGACAACTACTGGTGTTGTAAACTGATTGAGCCATTCACTAGAGTTGCGCAAATTGTCTAATGTATTGGTGGATTGCTCTTCCCGCTGAATCAAGCCTGCCGGCATACCGTGTAACTGAAGAAATGAAGCCCCCGCCTGAGCCTCGCTGATTCCAGACTGAGGACGGCCACCAAGGATTAGTACCTTTGCCTGCGGATGCAATTTATGGAGTTGTAGCGCCCTTAAGAGTCGCGCGCTATAGTCACTGCTCAATTCACCTTGTTCAAGTGCGTGGCCTGCAACATTAATAACATCGATGTCCTTAAAATCACAGGGACTACTGCTTGCACGGTAAATAACTTTAAACAGCAGCCATAAATGACTTAAACCCAATGTCAACAAACCTACTAACAGAGAAATCAGCAACATCCATAGAGCGTCAGTATCAATTCCCCGAATAGCATTGCGCTGCAGCATGGGTTTGAAGGTTGAACGATAAAGGCCTGGTAAAAACATACCGCGTGAAATAATTCTACGGGCAATCATGCGCGTGATTTTAGTAATATCTTCAACGCCTTTAAAATGGCTTTCCCGCAGGTTGTCTGCATAAATTGCCGGTATAGGCAAGGGATAGGTTTGTATCCCCTGCCAGCCTGCCTGAATCAAGATTTCACTCTCGAATACAAAACCTTTATCCTTTGAAGTATCAAGATCAAGAGTCCGCAGGAAACTCACTGGGTAGTAACGAAAACCCGTTTGAGAATCCTCAATTGGATAACCCGATGCCCAAGCCACCCAGAAATTGGCAAAACGATTTGCACGATAACGGGAGGTCGGTATTTTATCTTTATCATGTAGGCGCGAACCTATAATGATCCGATTAGGGTGTTTTTCGGCGGCTTTAACAAAACGAGGAATATCCTCCGGGCGATGCTGGGTATCACCATCTAGGCTGATAACACCTTCAGCACCCTGCTCCATTGCCCATTGCATGCCCCGCCATAAGCTTGCGGCTTTACCCTGATTGGGCTCATTTCGAAACAAGGTGATGGGCAAATCACTGATTTTCTCACTGGTATTGTCTGTGGAACCGTCATCCACCACCACTATATCTAGCGACAACTCTTCAGCAACGACTATAACTCGCTGAACTAGTTCGCGAATCGTTGCTGCTTCGTTATATGCAGGAATTAATATTACTGTTTTCAAGCTGAAGCCCTTAAGCAGTTGATAATCGACACATATGCTAGCGGTTTTACACCAAAGCTAGCGCCCCCGAAACTTGTTATTTGCATGACCAAGAATAGTCACATTGCTAGTCTGATAACTATATTTATAGCCAACTGTGAAGCCAGAAATCAAACATACAAGTAAAATAACAGATGAGAATACACTTTAGCAGGGCAGACCCCACAAGTATATCGCTCAACCACAGATATTTACCCCTAAGTATCTCTTCACCCAAGCAGGGTGTTTTTTGATAATTTATTATTATACAAAAAATTCAGGTTTGAAGGATTAGAGCACTAAGAGCTCATCAGCAACTTTAAATATTGGCGTCCTCGGCAGGACTCGAACCTGCAACCTGCTCCTTAGGAGGGAGCCGCGCTATCCAGTTGTGCCACGAGGACGGATACCGGCTGAAATTATAACAGCCTTATGTGGTTTTAGTGAGTGCAAGTAATAACAAGCGGCGGTTCATTTTTTCTTCAAACGAGGTGACTTCCAAAAAATCCATGCGCTGCAGATGCTCACTGTATTCAGCCTTCGCAGGCATCCCGAAAAATGATTGAATAACTGTTTTAATCTGTCCCGTTCGAGTCTTTGTAGCCTGCTTCAGCCAGCCAAGAGCCTTTACCAAACGCAGTTCTACTTCAGTAAAATCGCTTCCAAATGGCCACTGAGGTATTTGCCCATTGCTGCGGGCCTGCGCGTAGCGGGAGCACAGATCAGCGGGGGTGTTTTGTTGAAAAATCTCAGGAATTTGCCAATCTGTGGCGAGTTTGCCATGCTGTTTTGCAGTCTGCATAAGCTCTGACTGAAAGCGACTGTCGGCAACGCAAAGCATTGCTTTAATACAGTCTTCATCTGACTTACCACGAAGCAAGGCAATACCGTATTCTGTAATAACCACATCCCGCAAGTGCCGGGGAATTGTATCGTAGGGGTAAGTCCAAGCGATATTACTCTGAATAGTCTTGCCGCTGCCGTGAGTACTGCGTACCATCAAAATAGAGCGCGAATCGGGCAAGGCATGCGCCATTGCAACAAAATTATATTGCCCGCCTACTCCGCTAACCACCTGATTATTATCCAGGCCATCGGAGGCTGCCGCACCCAACAAAGTCACTTTCATAGTGGTGTTAACAAATCGGGATTTAAGCCGCTGGGCACGGTCCAGTTCCTCGCCACCGTATAGTTCATTAACCTGGCTTACGGTGGTCATCTGGAACAAATCACGCTCTCCACCTTTGAGACTGTGAAGCCAAGTATAAAATGGTTTTGAGCCCATAAAGAAAGCCGAATGTAGGATGGCAGCGCCTTTAAGCTCAGCTCCTTTTAGCAGTGCGTGTTCGATGATATCTGCGCGCTGTTGAGCTTGGCGCATATCCGTACCGAGTTTCCGGCCACTTGCGGTAACCCAAGCATCTCCCTCAGTGACAATATCATCTGCAACAATACCCAGCGTTTGCAGGCGTTCGAGCTGGTGTTGGTCAAGGATTGGCGGCAAAGCATTAGATTCGCACAAGGCTTCAAATAGCTCGGAACTCACCACCGGCTCAAGACCACGGGTATTGATCAGGTTTTGGATATCAGCATCCGGCCAAACCTTGCGCTTGAGGATACCGGCCTTGTAAAGGTGCATGAAGCCGTCCATAAACATTTCCGAGGCGGCGTACAAGCCCTGTTTAAATACTGTCAATTCTGTAGTATTTAACCACTTGTGCCGCTGGCTAATACCGCAATTTTTTATCAAGCTCTGATAGGCATCGGTATCTGTATGTCTTAGTTTTAAACCACTAACCAGTGCATCGCCTAAAGAACCAATCCCAATTTGTAGCGTGCCGCCATCGGCAATCAGCGTACCGGCATGCAGACCAATGGAGTGATCGACTAAATTCACGGCTGCAATTGGTGGTGCAAAGAGCTGATGCTGACTATCCGGGTCATCGATAATCAGGTCAAAAAAGTCCGCATGGCGCTCTGCTTTTCCGGTCATGAAAGGCATATTTCGGTTTACTACCGCCACTACCACGGGGCGTTTATGTCCACGCCGTGCAATAATATCCAATAAATCCTGGGTCGTATCAGGGTTGGAGCCAAGACTGTAACAAAGCTCACCTTCGCGCTGCTCTAGTCCGACCAACTGCACAATCACATTAACCCCGCGGTCTGCCATATCTCTTGCCGCATGGGTGTAGTTCGAGCTGGTGTAGTTGCGTTGCGCAGCGGGCTTGCCTAAAAAGGCTCCGGATTGCATGTAAAATTCTGCTACCTGCGCATTAGCCGGGGCGGTATCGTTAAGTACATCCTGAATATACTCCAGATCAGGGTAACCCTCACCAAAGTGCCGCTCAACGAATGGCAGCAGAAAACGCTTTTCGAGCAAACTTTTGGGTCTCGGCAGTGCCAGTGAAAGCGCCGTAAATATACTAAGCTGCAAACTATCGTCTTCCCGCGCCCGCTGCCAAAGAGCGTTCAGCAAGGCATTCGGCTTACCCACTCCTAGGGGTGTTCCCACAATTAATTGCTTTCCCGCTAGCTGTAGTAAAGTCTCAAGCCCCGTAGCTATACTAGATAATTTTTGAATGGGTTTGATCAAACTGTCCTTCTTCATGACTACATACTACCGTACTTTGATTGGCATAAACACCATACTAAGCATCAAATCAAAGTGTCGATCAGGTTGATTTGTAGGCTGTCAGTATATATAGTTACAAATGCAACTACTTTTCCCGAATCATGGTCAAAACCGTGAAACTCTGAATAATGTGAGATAAACAATGAACACTGCCTTTGACGCTAGCAACCCGCTGGGACTTCGCGGAATTGAATTTACCGAATTTGCAACTCCTGACTCTGACTTTATGGAACAAGTATTTCTTGCCTTTGGTTTTTCTAAACTGAAAGAATGCAATGGAAAAGATATTGTTTATTTTAACCAGAACGATATTCACTTTTTAGTGAACCACGAGAAAGAAGGCTTCTCAGCTGATTTTGCCCGACGCCATGGACCGGCCATCTGCTCAATGGGCTGGCGCGTGGATAATGCTGAAAATGCACGGGAAATCGCGATTTTGAATGGTGCCCGTGGAGCCGATCCGAGCACTACCGACCTGCCCTACCCGGCTATTTATGGCATTGGCGACAGCCTGATTTACTTTATCGATATTTTTGCAGATAAAGGTTCTATTTATGTCAATGATTTTACTGACCTAGAACAACCTATTATAGCAGCCGACAAAGGCTTTCTTGCAATCGACCACCTGACCAATAATGTGCGCAAAGGCACAATGCATGAATGGGCAGATTTCTATAAGAAAGTATTCGGCTTCACCGAAGTCCGCTATTTTGATATTCGCGGCAAGGAAACTGCATTAATTTCGTATGCCTTGCGTTCTCCAGATGGCAGCTTCTGCATTCCTATCAACGAAGGCAAAGGTGACGACCGCAACCAGATTGATGAATACCTGCGTGAATATGATGGTCCCGGGGTACAGCATCTGGCTTTCCTGACCAATGACATCATTGCCTCACTTGACGGGATTGACCGCAATGTCATCGATACACTCGATATCAGTGACGACTACTATGAGAAAGTTTTCGACCGGGTTCCAAATGTAAAAGAAGATCATCAAAAAATTCAAGATCATCAAGTTTTAGTTGATGGTGATGAAAATTCATATTTACTGCAAATTTTCACCCGCAACCTGTTCGGGCCTATTTTTATCGAGATCATCCAACGGGAAAATAATCTGGGCTTTGGTGAAGGCAATTTCCAGGCCTTATTCGAATCCATTGAGAGAGATCAGAGAAAACGCGGCGTACTTTAAGGAGTCCTGCCATGGCAGCTTTAAGTAAAACGACAGCCTATTCCGCCAGAGTGGCCGATAGCGATGGCTGGGTTGATTATTCCCAAACTGAAGACCAAACCTGGGCGCACTTATTTTCCCACCAGAAAAAACTGATTTGCCAGCGTGCCTGCAAAGAATTCCTGCAAGGCCTGGAGATTTTGAACTTACCAACTGACCGGGTTGCCCAGGTGCCGGAAGTCAACCGTGCCCTGTTTGCCGCAACCCAATGGCAATTACAGCCGGTAGCTGCTGTGATTCCCTTTGCTGAGTTTTTTGAACTACTGTCTCAAAGAAAATTTCCGGCGGCTACCTTTATCCGTCGACCCGAAGACATTGAATACCTGCAAGAGCCTGATATTTTTCATGAGATTTACGGTCACTGCCCAATGCTCACTAACCCTGTATTTGCAGACTTTGTTCAGGCCTACGGAAAGTTGGGTCTGGCGGCTACTCCAAAAGAGCGGGTTTATTTAGCCCGGCTATTCTGGTTTAGTGTCGAATTCGGATTAATCAACACCCATGAAGGCCTGCGCACTTACGGAGCGGGCATTCTTTCCTCCACTTCCGAGTGCTGTTATGCTTTGGAAAATTATGCAGTAGAAAGACGCCCTTGGGGTGTAATGAATGTTTTGAGAACGCCCTATCGAATTGATATTATGCAACCGATTTATTATGTGATCGATAGTTATGAGCAACTCTATGCTGCCATGGATTCAGCTGTGATGCGCCAGATTCACACAGCAATGCAGATCGGATTATTTCCACCCACCTATACGCCACCGAAAAATTCAACCGTCGCAATACCGGTAAAACACGACTGTTAAATAATTCATTGATTTAAGGAACCAACAGATGAAAATCCAGCAAATGCACCATGTTGCCTATCGTTGCAATGACGCTAAAGAAACCGTTGAGTTTTATAACAAACACCTGAATATGGATTTCATCCTGGCAATTGCCGAAGATCAGGTGCCATCAACTAAAGAACCTGATCCCTATATGCATGTATTTCTGGATGCCGGTAATGGTAATATTTTAGCGTTTTTTGAAATCCCCAACTCTCCCCCCATGGGCTTTGATCCGAATACCCCGCGCTGGGTGCAGCATATTGCTTTTCAGGTTGAAGATGAGAAAACTCTATTGGCATCCAAGCTTGAGCTGGAAGGTCATGGTATTGATGTGATCGGGCCGACAGACCATGGCATTATCAAGTCCATCTACTTTTTTGACCCCAATGGTCATCGCCTGGAGCTCACCACCATTACTGGTACCGCGAAAGAAATGAAGCAGTTGGATCAGGTCAAATGGGATATGCTCGAAGAATGGTCAATCACCAAAAAAGCACCTAAACATGCAGCCTGGATGCACGAAAAAGAATTCTCTGATTAACGCTGCATCGGGGACGACACCTTTCCATGGTCTATCAACTGCAATTTTTGTTTGCGGTTTAGTTGTTTAATTTTATATTCGCATTTGGATGCGGCTGAACGGTCTGATAATTGCTGACGATATACAACTTTCAGTGGTTTGCGGCCGTAAAAAAACTTGGCGCCTTTATATTTGCCGCCTGTCTGGCCGGTGTGCTCACTGAATCGCCGATCGACATCGGTGCTAATGCCGGTATACAGGCTGTCATCGTCACAGCGGATAATATATACCCACCAACTCACCCCGATACCTTCAGTAGGGTTTTGCAGTAACGACAGGAATAGCGTCCACGCCCGGTCTGAATTTTATTGTGGCGACGGCAGGAAACCTGGTGTTCTCGGCAGTCACAACTGTAACTGAAGCGTTGCTCGCGCCGTTGGGGGATATTGGCAAGATTATAATTGTGACAAACACTGGCATCTGCGCCTAGCTTTGTCATTAGGTTGCGCCATTCTACACCGTGTGGTTTTACTTTCCTCAAGCCCTGCCTTCTGCGGGGGTACATCAGATAAATTAAGTAATGCGCAACTTCATGAGGCACTGTGTTAATTAGATTATCATCAAAATACAAAGCAAATACTTGCGGATTATATCGAATTTCACAAACCTGTCGACGCACTCTAAACTGACCTGCCGAACGACCTCTAAGATCAAACAACACTTCCACTTGCGGGAAGTTTTTTGCCAGCAGTTGGTTCGCCTGCAATATTACAGCCCGGGTTTTATCAGTAACCTGTTGCTGCTGTGCCGTAGAAATCATCATTAGCCGTTAAGCACAAACAATACACCGATGGCAGTCAGGCATAGCCCCATCAATTTACGCTTACCCAGGGGTTCTTTCAAAAACAACCATGCCAATAACACAATAAAAGCACCCGCTGTTTCATTTAGCATGGCAGCGGTAGTGGCATTGGTCAATTTATACCCGGCCAACCACAGCATCATGGATAAGTAACTGCCGAGAAAACTACCACCGGCTATCAGTAGCCAGGGCTGGGGTTTGCGGATATTTTCACGGACTTTAGGCCAGCCATGGCGCAGACTGGTAAATATCAGCAAACCGCCTAAACCGGCAGCAAGGCGCCAGTACACCGTCCAGTAAAAATCCTCAGTTTCCAATATCTGTTTGACCATAATCACCCCGAGCGCCATCAAGAATACTGCGCCAACGGCAAAAGCAACACCTTTCTTCAAGTCCTGTGCTGTCACTTCAGTCTGGTGTTTATGCCATGAAACCAGCAGAATACCACCGAGAACAAAAACAAAACCCAACCATTGATAGCCACCGAGGCTTTCACCAAGAAACACCATAGACAGCAAAATAACAAAGGGTGCGTACAAGCTAGCGCTAATAGCGGTACGCCCTGCCCCGAGTAAATTCAGTGCACGCAAATACCAGTAATCGGCAACAGCAATCCCCAACACCCCGCTACCGATCACCAAAAACCAACCATTGAGCCCATAATCAGGTATTGCTCCCCCTAACAAAATGGCGGTAGGCAGCATAAGTGCTACACCAATTGCATTTTTTATTAAATTCAGTTCGAATGCTGGTAGGGTTTCGCCGGATTTACGGAACAAAATCACTGCAAAAGCCCAGCCCAAGGCACAACTGAGAGAGAAAAACTCACCCCAACCAAAAACCAAATTCATCGAATTGACCACATACCCCAATCCCCAGATAGAAACATCTAAAACTCAGAAAACCTTGGCTGTATAACGGTTTGCAACAAAACAGTTCATCACCCCAAGGGTGCACAGCTCAAGGCTTATGACTATTCTACCCTACAAACTCGATACAACGAACGATTTACTCACTTCCCGTGCCGGTTTATTGGCCATTGCCCAGTTAATGGGCTCTTTGAGTCTCCCAGAGCGTATTGATAAGCACTTTCCACTGCCCAAGAGCAACCGGGGGTATAAGCCTTCTGAGTTCATCAAAGCTCTCATCTTGATGCAGCATGAAGGCAGTTTTCATCTGGATGTATTCGCCACCTTCAGGATGATGAAGCGCTGCGCACCGTAATACGCTGCCTTGCTCGGACTTTAACGCCAATGCGCTGTACTTTTTAATCACCGCACTCTCCTACAATTTATTTGCCCTGATGCGCCAATTACTACCGGCAGAACTGGCTCAGCATCGCGCAATGACCCTGCGCTGGCAATTGTATGCTATCGCTGCACCAACAGTAGGCGCTTTAGGCGAAAGTGGTTAAAACTGGTCGGCAATTATTTGTAAAGCTAAAGGAAAAACATCGAACACTGTTGGAACAAGTGCTGATAGCACTGAAGGAGTTTGAACCGCCGCCAATTTAAAGCAGCTGGTGACACAAATGACGGTTTATACAGGATAGATCCGTCCAAAATAGCCAATTAGGTGCTAAACCGGTCAAGATAATTGACGCGAGACACCGAGGAACAGTTTTTGATTAAACCTCTCTGGCATACTCACTATGATGGCCAACAATAAGGCTAAAAAGAGGGATTTAGAGGCTCTTGGAGCGCTGATGGAATCATATCTGGGGATTTGGGTATCGGCTTCACTGAGCTTCTTGTGGCAAATTTATGGCATAATGGTATGCAACAACAAAAGCGACTATACCAATGACAACTAATTAGGGCAGATAGTACATACTAGCAATTATCCGAATTTATTGATGAGGAAAACAGTCAGGCCAATAGAGAGGACGCCTGTTTTTAGGGGATAAAACCATGAAAAGATTTATACTGTTATTCCTGCTTATGTTTGCAGCAAATTCCGTTCATGCCCAGCTTGTTTTTGAACCTCCGGTAATTATAGATCCTCCCAATCCACAAGTGGGTGATGCTATTCGTGTGGGGTTGTTCACTACCTTTTACCCTCCCTGTTTACTCCTCCCATGGAAAAACCAGAATGGGGATACCCACTTATTTGAGTTTGACAATAACCTGCCTGGGTTTGAAGGGAGCCATATTGATTTGACTGTCGTTACTATGACTCAGCCTATATGTAACCCGTTTCCTGTTTCTCCGGCACCAAGAGAGTACTATGAGCTTGGCTCTTTAGGGGTTGGGGATTATTCTCTTCAAACTAGCTGGGTTGGACGACTTACCTCACTACCGCCACCACCGGATGCAACATCTTTTACTTATGGGGGAATATTAACTTTCTCTGTAACAAAACCGAAGATAATTAATACCACAACAAACGCTGGTCTAATTATATTGTCAATTCTGATTTTAATTTTAACGCTGTTCCTTTCAAACAAAAAAGGAAATTACTTTAGGGGGTAGCTCCATGAAAACAATTCTAACGATTTTACTAATTCTGGTTTCGCAACTTGCTTATGCCATAACTTTTCATGCGCAAATATCAAGCGAACAAAATGCGCCCTCAGCGGCATATATTGTTAATCAATCACTGCTGTCACCACCGCCGCCGATATTTATTCTGCAGGCTTTTAATGCCATTAACCCAGAGGAGGTAGACTATTTAATCAGAATCAGGGCAATAGGTAATTTAAGAACAATTATGGATAACAACCCTGGTTGGGAGCGGGCAGAGTTGCAACAGTACTTGGTTCTGGCATACCCGGACGACGCTGATGTTGCAGCTATTCAGGCATCCCTAGATAATGACCCATTTGTGGCATCTGCGTATCAAATTGATGAAACAAATTTACCCACGCTATCTGTCCCATATCCAGATATGTCGAAAAATTACAAAAAAACACCGCCCTTGAATCGCACAATCACTACGGCCAGTATTAATAATGCTGATATTCAGTCAGCTTGGGAGTTGTCAGAAGGTATGGGGTATGTCGGTATTGCTGATACAGGATTGCAAACTAATCACCCTGATTTAAGGGCTTTTGATGGCTCAGGTAATTATGTGGGAGGAAATTTGCTGGATGGGTTTTACCAAATTGACTTTGCGAAAACCTCAGGAATAGATTTAAATGTTGATGAGTTAGAGCCGGTTGCTGCAACAGCCAGTTTAGCCGCCTGCGATGGTATAGATGGTGACCCGAACGATGGTTTAACCGTAGCTTCTTTTGTTGGCCATGGTACGCATGTGGCAGGGCTTATTGGGGCAAAAGGTAATACTGCCCCAGGTATTTGCAAAAATTGCGGCATTTCAATGATGAAATTTTATGGTACGGAACTGGGTTCGTGTTTCAATGTTAACGGCACAGACTATTTGTTCGCAGGCTTCTCTTATTCTGCATATCTTAGTGGCTGGGAAACGCTAGCCAACATTGGAGTTGGCACTATAAATTTAAGTGCTGGTGATGGTTCCTTAGATGGGGATGCATGTACCACAACCCCATTACTAGCGGAATGTCTAATATTAAAACTAATTGAAGATAATCAAATTCTATTTACAGGTGCGGCTGGTAACAATAGAACCAACTTGCAATTTCCTGCTAGTGATAACAGAACGGCGGCGGCAGGT
>JAKITM010000161.1 GCA_021648045.1 Lysobacterales bacterium | reverse complement strand
GCGGCGGCGGTTCAATTATTGCCCTGTGTCCGGATAACCGCCAGCAGGTGGTACATGCGCTTCAGGAAAGTGGCTTTCAAGCCATGGAGGTCGATATTGGCTAAGTCATCTGCCGCCATTGTTTCATTTAATGATGAGTCACTTATTTTGGTGAACAGCGATGATGAAATTTTAGGCTATGCCTCTAAAGATGAAGCGCATAATGGTGCTGGCTTACTGCATCGAGCTTTTTCTTTGTTTATTTTTAATTCCCGTGGCGAACTGTTATTACAGCAACGGGCACAAAAAAAACGCCTTTGGGGCGGCTACTGGTCAAACAGTGTCTGTAGTCACCCGCGACAAGGCGAAGATATTGAAACAGCTACCCAGCGCCGCTTGCACGAAGAGCTAGGCCTTAGCTGCGCTTTGCAATATCTATATAAATTTGAATACCAGGCTGCATTCTCAGATCAGGGTGCCGAAAACGAACTTTGTTCAGTTTTTATTGGCCACTACGACGACACAACTGAACAGACGGTCACTGTAAACCCTAATGAAATAGCGGCATGGCGGTGGATTAGCCCGCAACAACTGAATTGTGAGTTAGCACAGCAACCCAAAATATTTACACCCTGGTTTATAATGGAGTGGCAAACTCTCAAACAAGACTGGGCTAATAATGTCCAGCAAATTATCAAATAAAGGCTTCAGAAGATGGATAAGGTCAAAGAATTTTTTAGCAACCTAGTGCAACATCAAGCGTTTCTCGAAACCGCCATATTAGTGGTAGGTTCGCTGGCATTCCTTGTCATTGGTCACTTCGTAGCTAAATTTATCGCCTGGCTGGTAGCCAAGATGTTACATCGGCGCAGCGCCGCTGACCTGCTAATCGACTTCATTAGCAAGGTAGTTTATGTAATGGTCTTTTCAATACCCTTGATGGCTGCACTGGAACTGGCCGGGTTAAATGTCACCTCAGTAATGGCCATCTTGGGTGCCCTCGGCCTTGCCATTGGCTTGGCGCTAAAGGACTCCCTGTCTAATTTTGCAGCTGGTGTGATTATTTCAGTATTGGGTCCCTTCCGTACCGGAGACTTTGTTGAAGTGGCCGATCTCAGCGGTACAGTAACCGATGTATCCCTGTTTTCTACCATACTGACAACCACCGATAATAAACTGGTCACCATCCCCAATAACTCGATAATCAACAACCCAATCACCAACTTTACCGCTAAAAACACCCGTCGAATCGATATGACTATCGGTGTTAGCTATGACGATGACCTTAAAGTTGCACGGGATATTTTAACCCGGGTAGTGAATGCCAACCCTAGGGTTCTGAAAGACCCAGCACCCGCTGTTGTGCTTATGGACCTTGCCGACAGCAGTATCAATTTTGCCTGCCGACCCTGGGTAAACAAAGAAGATTACTGGGGTGTTCGGGATGAGCTTCTGGAAACTTTCAAAAGCGAATTGGAAGCCGCCGGTTGTTCATTCCCTTATCCGCAGCAGGATGTACATATGCATACTGTTAGTAGCGGATAGGTCAGCAACGGGTGTGATTGAACTGTAAGACCAGTTATTGTTAGAGTTTACAGTAGTTGTTACCAGTGTTGCACCAGTGGTTTTATTATATAAGCTCACGGTTTTATTGCCATTAAAGTAACCGCCTAAGCTACCCACAGCTTGAACCCATAGGGTCAGAACGAGGTTTAACCGTTAGTGGATATTCCACGCCATCAATGGCGTTACAGAAATACCTGCGTCTATATACTCACTAATAGAAACATATAATACGGCAGGATCTGCTTTCAGTTCAGCAAAAACAGCCTCGATATCAATTCCAGATGGATAGTTAACTACTAAATAACGCCCAAGCTTTTCACGGGCACTTTCAGCTTCCGTGGATGATTTCTTTTGTTTAGTGGATTCCAAAGTCGATAATACTGTTGAGGCTGAAGCGGGTTGATATTTTTTGAACGCAGCAATGGATATATTTTGAAAATCCTTGGCTAGCGTTTTTTCTATAATATTTCTGGTTTTCCTAGCATCTGCATCACCTGCTAATAATACGGTAAGTTGGTTCGTCCATAAATCCCGGTCGGCAGATGGCGGCTTATGTTTATTCTGTGCACAAAGCGCTGGCTGAAGAAAAAATAAGGGTAAAAAAGGATAATGTAAGTAGTTTCTTTAGCATTGGTTTAATTCCCTCTTTGTGATAGTTCAAACGCATTGCCGTAATTGGCTTTGATCGCCTCTCCCTGCTCATTAGTCAATTGGCCATTGGTGTATTTTTGCAAGATATAGCCTATAACTGGAACTCCCGCATACCTCGTGCCTGAATTGCTAGTCAATGATGCTGCGGAAAATACTGAAAAATACACTCCTACGCTCGATGACACAGGCAAGGGTGGGTCGCCCGGCTCCGGGAAGAATGCAATATGGGCATCTTTCAATATATCGGAAATAACCAGATTGCCAAAATCTTCGCTCTTGTCATTAAATGAGACTAGAGAGACGCTTTCTGATGTGTATTGTTCGTAATTTCCGACACATGGGGATACTGAACCTACAGGTGCGCAAGGCCCAGTATTGGGTCCAGTAACACCACTAATATCTAGCATCACAGAAGCCGATGGGAGTCCATCCCCTTCCGTTCTAAATGGCTCTAGTGGGAAGGTAAGAATTAGCTCGGCTTTCGCCCCAACCTCATCATTGATTGTATATCCCCCCCTCAGTTCATTGGAAGACAGCACCGCCGCTACTGCATTTTTAGGATCAGCCCAAGTGTCCACAATACATGCTGCTGGTTCGTGAACCGGCTTGAAACACCTGAAACTCTGTGTATTCCCACTTGCCGTCCCCGCATCATGCGGAGTAGACAAATTAGGTACTTCAGACTCAGGCCCGGTATGCTGCGGGATATCACTGAACTCAGTTAAAGCTGTAGCAACAAAGGAATACAGTGTGCCTTCCTGAACATTGATCAATTGGCTGGTGCCTCGTAGTCGCCCTTGTGGCGGGGCAAGGTCAAACCCGGCACCGGTTCGCCAGACGCCACCCTCAGCCCACATGGCTTCTAAGCGATCACAATCAAAATTTTTGGCAGCATCCATCGTGGTTTGATCGATAATGC
>JAKITM010000043.1 GCA_021648045.1 Lysobacterales bacterium | reverse complement strand
ATGCCATATACAAAATAGGGTCATTTGATGTAAAGTCTTGTTTGAAAGCCACTTGAGTCATTTGTTTTCTCCGATTTTGTTTGGATCTTAGAGGATACGACTTTTGTGGCTTTCATAGTATCTACCGATGGGTTCACTATACACTAGAGCAATAAGGAGCTGTAAACATGATTCTCAAAAAATACAAATTTATCTCTTTCACCTTCATCGCTCTGTTTTTGATTGCCTGCCAACCAGTTAACTCTACACAGGAAACTCCGACAGTTGAAAAACCCTGCATGGGCCCAGCGAAACAAGACACCATGTGTACCATGCAATACGAGCCGGTTTGCGGCTGTAATGGTAAGACTTACTCCAACGCCTGCGTTGCTAAAGTTGCAGGGGTGCTGATGATGGAAAAAGGCGCTTGTGAAGATGACAAAACTGCGGGTAAAGATCAGCTCTGATGTTTTCTGTGCTGCCACGCCAATATAACAAATAACAATGCACCAGAAACTACCAGCCCGAACGGTAGCAGCAAGGCTTTAGGTCCAAGCGCTGGATTAATTGAGTTCAGCCACTGATACACCAACACGCCTACGGTTGGCATTATCATTCCGCGGATTCCGGTAAGGGTTACATGAATGCCCATATACAATGCGCTGTCTGTATTGTCGGAATAATCGTTATGCCCCAGGTTCCACCCCAGCACCGCACCGCCATAGGCTATTCCCATTATTACTGCACCAATCCAGAAACCCAGTGGATTACCGCTGATAGCCGCAAGCGCAAAACTGCCTAGGGCCAAGACGAATGACCAAGAGTGGATCGCTCGATATTCGAGGATATGCTTGCCATCAATTAACTTGGCCCAACTGGTAAGGCTGAGCGCCACCATCAACAAAGGAATTGATGAAAGTATTAATATCTGTTGCAGGCGCGGCAGGTCAAAATGCTCATTGATTACTACAATCAACGGCGCCATTAACATCAGGTTACCGCTGCCGAAAAGCATCATTGCCATCATATAGCGGCGAAATGCCGAGTCCCGGCGCAAAATAACCAACATAGCACTTAGGCGACCCCCGGTTTGTTCAGAACTGCTCTGGTTTTCATCTTTCCTAAGCCGGTGCCCACCGCGTATCCGAGTTTTGCGGTAAACCCAGGCTATTACCAGTCCTACCACAGCAGCAAGCGGATAAATCCAGCGGAATGCCAGTGGGTGGTCATTCAACCAGAAGCCAATCAGGGCCGATGAAATTGCCATTACCAGTGAAGAAGCCGTCATTAGTCGGGAGGTGATCTTGCCACGCACCTCGCGGGAAAAATTCATTCGCCATACAGAGGCGCGCAAAGTAACCACACCGGCCCAGAACACCCGCGCAAGTATTAGTCCGAAGGTAAAAACAATCAGTCCGGTTGAATCAATAGCTGCCGTCGCCATCAACAACAAACCTAGGCTGGCGCCAACCATGGAATAGCGCATGATTTTAACTTTATCTCGACCGTGGCCAAGGCTCGCAAATACAAAGCTGAGAATATTGGCAAATGCTGGCGCACCAACCACCATCGCCACCGCCAAATTAACCCAGATAGGGGAGGCTTGTTCAGCGAAAATATTTTTTACAATAACTCCTGCCAAACCACCTTCCAGGGCAGCCATCATAATGGCCGCCGTTGACCAGGTTAGCATTTCCCGCGGAATCATCGCCTGAGCGAGCTTGGAGATTGTGGCTGATTTAGCTTTTGCCATTATTTATTATCGGTGCTTATTAGTAGCTGAGTTTCCGCTACAATTAGGCGTATGTCCACTGCTATGAATAAAAAGACCGAACGGGAGTGGCTGGATGCTTTTCGACAGCTAATTCGTACAGATATCCCTCTCAGCAACGCCATGCAACTTGAGATAATAGGCTATCAGGACGGCTGCTTAAGCGCCCGTGCTCCGCTAGCGCCCAACATCAACGACAAGGGCACGGCCTTCGGTGGCTCGCAAGCCGCATTGATGACCCTCGTGGCTTGGGGTGTAGTCTGGTTGGAAACCCGCAAAGCCGGGATCAATTGTGATATTGTAATCCACAAGGGTGAGGTAAGCTGGCTGATGCCACTGGATGATGAAATTTTCATTCAATGCCTACTACCTCCGCCGAAAACACTGCAAAAATTTCTGCGCGATATTCACCTTCGAGGCAAGGCAGCAATCCATCTGCAGGTTAGCACCAGCAATGGAAAAGACATCACCTCTGAATTTAACTGTCGCTATGTTGCGATAAAAAAGGACAACTGAATGCAATATCTTCTAAAACTACTCTTAATTACTCTCATATTAGCTCTGGCTGCATGCTCTCCACCGAAAAAAGAAAACTTCGACAGCAGCATGACAACCATTGAACAACTCACCCGCTGGAATGAGTTTGCGGGTATTGTAAATATGATTGATCCCGAATACCTAGAAGATAACCCGGTAAGCGATCTGGATGTAGAGCGCTTGAAACAATTTAGAACCTCCAGCTACACCGTCACCCAAAAGCAAATGTCTGCCGATGAAAAAAGTTACCGGCAAACTGTGGTACTCAAAATGTACAGCGTACACAACCCGGTAGAGCGCCAAATTCGCTGGCAACAAGAGTGGCGTTTTAACAAGGAAACCAATCGCTGGACAATGTTCTCAGGTCTGCCAGACCTGAGCCGGCAATAACAGTACGAGAGTTATATTATGCGCACCATTACAATTGTTAACCCCAAAGGCGGCTGTGGAAAAACCACCATCGCCACTTGCCTAGCATCCCACCTGTCCTGGGATGGCTATCAGGTCGCCCTGGCTGACCTCGATCCGCAACAGTCCACCACCGACTGGGCGGCACAACGCAGTGACAGCTATCCTGAGATCGAGATTATTCCTTTTGGCGCAAAAACAATCCGCGCCAGTCGGGGCACCGATATTATGGTGATCGACTCACCTGCCGGCGTACAGGGCACTGAATTACGGAAATTGGTACAGCGATCAGCAACCCTGTTAGTGCCTATCCTACCGTCACCCATTGATATGCGGGCTTCCTGGCGGTTTTTAGAGAAATTGTTCGAACTAACTGCCGTACAAACCGGTAAAGTGAAGATTGGTCTGATTGCTAACCGGGTTAAAGAAAATACCGTAATTTACCGAGAACTAACCGGCTTCCTCGGCAAATACCGCGCACCTTATGTTGCTCACCTACGCGCCAGCATGAATTATGTACGCGCTGCTGAAAAAGGCTTAGGTGTAGCCGACCTACCGCGTTACCTTGCGGCACGGGATTGGGAAGAGTGGAAACCACTAATGCGTTGGGTTAAAAGCAAACACTCACAAGCAAAGAGCTGAGGCTTACCCACAAACTCACTTAAAAACCTGGACTTAACATGCTGAATATAGAACTTATTGAAGACCAATCTATCGCTATTCTTAGCCCAGACAACAAGCTGGATAAAGAAGATTTTATTCAGGCCGGAAAACTTATTGACCCTTTTATTCAGCAAAACGGGCACCTCAATGGGCTGGTAATCCACACTCAAAAATTTCCCGGCT
Organism: Lysobacterales bacterium; assembly: GCA_021648045.1. GTDB lineage: Bacteria > Pseudomonadota > Gammaproteobacteria > Xanthomonadales > SZUA-36 > SZUA-51. The sequence continues at coordinate 15,608 of JAKITM010000043.1, read as the reverse complement.
GGGAAGATATCAGCGCACTTATCGCCCATTTTCGCTTCGTCCACGATCACCATAAAAAAATACACCGCGTAGCATTGGTAAGTGATTCAGCGCTACTACAGTATTTAAAATACTTCACCAAACACTTTGTGGCTGCCGAAATCAAGGAGTTTGACTATTCTGAGCTGCAGCGTGCCAGCGATTGGGCAGCTGCAAAAGAAACATAAATTTGTCATAAAATCAACCGTGACCCACGACAATTGATGCTATAACTACTCCTAAAATGGAATTATCCGATCCGTATATTATCGAAGCAGTTGGTATTGCCGGCAACAATGGGTACTACTCATTACCAGATATTAAATAAATTCATTTATGAGCCTTTATCATCATTCACAAGCAAAAAGCAGTTGCGGCTTCGGACTAATCGCCCAACTTGATGGTAAGCCAAGCCAACAACTGATCGAAACAGCCCTCAGCGCACTCACGCGGATGACTCACCGCGGCGCTGTTAATGCCGATGGGAAAACAGGTGATGGCTGTGGCATTACCATTCAGCTATCATCTTCATTCTTTGTTCCGATTGCTAAAAGTTTCGGCGGCCGAGCGGATTCTCGCTTTGCCGTAGGCCAGATATTCCTGAGCGCTGATAAAGCCAAGGCTAACCAACAACGGCGAATTCTGGAAAAAGAAATTGCCCGAGAAACTATGACGGTACTCGGCTGGCGCCATGTACCGCTGGATACTTCAGTCTGCGGTGATGTTGCTACTGAATCTCTGCCCGCGATCGAACAAATTATCATCCAAGCACCCTCAGGCTGGGGCGAGCATGATATGGAACGCCGCCTGTTTATGGCACGCAGACGAGCAGCCGACCAGATAGAAGACGAGGATTATTATGTCTGCTCCTTATCCAATCTAACCATCGTCTATAAAGCCCTGGTAATGCCAAAGTATCTGGCAGATTTTTACCCGGACTTGAAAGATCCATTGATGCAGTCGGCGATTTGCTTGTTTCATCAGCGTTTCTCTACCAATACAGCGCCCTTGTGGAAATATGCTCAGCCCTTCCGCTTCCTCGCCCATAATGGCGAAATCAATACCATTTCCGCCAATCGTCGCTGGTCTATTGCACGAATGAAAAAACTCTTCACACCGCTAATCCCAGACCTAACTCAATTAAGCCATGTGGTAAATCAAAACGGCTCTGATTCATCCTCACTGGATAATATGCTGGAAGTGCTGCTCGCCGGAGGCATGGATATTTTTCGCGCCTTACGCCTGCTGATACCACCGGCTTGGGCGCATCGCAAAAACATGGATCCTGAACTACGCGCCTTTTATGAATTTAACTCCATGCATATGGAGCCTTGGGATGGGCCAGCAGGCATTGTTATGACCAATGGAACCCAAGTGGCCTGCACTTTAGATCGCAACGGCCTGCGGCCTGCCCGCTATGTAATCACCAAAGACCGAATCCTCACCGTGGCCTCAGAAGTCGGGGTTTGGGACTACAAAGAAGAAGATGTTATCGAGAAAGACCGAGTCGGCCCGGGCGAAATGCTGGCAGCAGACACCGCCACTGGTGAAATCTGGCGGACCAATAAAATTGATGACCGCCTCAAAGGCCGCCACCCTTACCTGGAGTGGTTGCGTGAAAACACTATTCGCCTGCGTTCAAACAAGCGCTTGGAACAGGAAGGTGTCGATCGTTATATAGCTAGTGAAATCGAAAATCTACCGGTTTATCAAAAGTTATTTAACCTCAGCACAGAAGAGCGCGAACAAATTATCCAGGTTATGGCCGATGACTCCCAGGAACCCACAAGCTCCATGGGTGACGACACACCTATTGCCGTGCTCTCACACAAATCCCGCAGCCTATTTGATTATTTCCGCCAGCAGTTTGCCCAGGTAACCAACCCACCGATAGACCCCCTGCGGGAAGCCTCGGTGATGTCACTGGAAATTTGTTTCGGGCGGGAGCACAATATTTTCTCAGAAACCAACGGACTGGCTTATCGGGCGATTATTTCTAAACCCATTTTAAATTATGCCAAGCTGAAACAGCTCAAGGCACTGGACCAAAAACATTATCAGTTCAAATCCTTATCCCTTAACTACCCAAAAGATCAGGACTTAAAAACCGCTATCAATACGCTCTGCGACAAGGCTGTAGACCTGGTCAAAACAGGTTGTGTCATCCTAAAACTAAGCGACCGTGATATTAGTGAAGACACGCTACCGATACATGCAGCCCTTGCGGTAGGCGCCGTTAACCAGCGATTAATTGACACACAACTTCGTCTGGATACCAACATTATTGTTGAAACTGCTACCACTCGCGATGCCCATCATTTTGCTGTTTTGATCGGCTTGGGAGCCACGGCAATTTACCCCTATTTGTCATTGCAGGTAATTAACCAACTGCACCTCCGTGGCCAGCTCAAGCACAACTTGATGACTGCCCGGATAAATTATTTCAAAAGCATCAACAAAGGCCTATTGAAAATCATATCAAAAATGGGTATCTCCACCATTTCCAGCTATCGTAATGCGCGTTTATTTGAAATTATCGGTCTCGGTCAAGATGTTATGGATCTTTGTTTTACCTGCATGGATTCAAGAATTGGCGGCGCGACTTTCGAAGATCTACAAGGCGATAGCTGGTTAATCCAGAAAAAGGCCTGGAACAGCCGCTTTGGTATTAAAAGAAGCGGGCAGCTGAAATATGTCCATGGTGGTGAATACCACAGCTATAATCCTGATGTTGTCAGCCTGCTGCAACAGGCGGTAAATCAAGGAGAACAAGCTGACTACCAAGCTTTTGCGAATGCCGTAAATAATCGACCAATATCCTGCCTGCGGGATTTGATGCAGTTAAAACTTGCTGATACACCACTGCCAGCTGAAGCTGTCGAACCAGCCGCCAACATCCTCAGACGCTTTGATTCCGCCGGCATGTCTGTCGGCGCCCTCAGCCCGGAAGCCCATGAATCTCTGGCTATTGCCATGAACCGAATTGGCGGCCGTTCTAACTCTGGTGAAGGCGGCGAAGACCCAAGCCGTTTCAATAGCGAACGAAACTCCAAGATCAAACAGGTTTCTTCCGGCCGCTTCGGGGTTACCGCCCACTACCTGGTGAATGCAGAAGTATTACAAATTAAAATCGCCCAGGGTGCCAAACCCGGTGAAGGCGGCCAGTTACCGGGTGCAAAAGTAACCCTTGAAATTGCCGAACTACGCAACTCTACCCCAGGCGTGACTCTGATTTCACCGCCACCGCACCACGATATTTATTCGATTGAAGACATTGCCCAATTGATATTTGACTTAAAGCAGGTCAATCCCAAGGCCTATATTTCAGTAAAACTGGTGTCCGGCCCGGGCGTGGGTACGATAGCTGCTGGAGTTGCCAAAGCTTACGCCGATATGATCACTATTTCCGGGCATGATGGCGGCACCGGCGCCAGCCCACTGAGCTCGGTCAAGTACGCCGGCACACCTTGGGAACTGGGCTTAGCCGAAGCCCACCAGGCCTTACTGGAAAATAATCTACGCGAGCGCATTTGCCTGCAAGTCGATGGCGGTTTAAAGACCGGCCTAGATGTTATTAAAGGTGCTATTTTGGGCGCTGACAGCTTTGGTTTTGGCACCGGCCCGATGATCGCGCTCGGTTGTAAGTACCTGCGCATCTGTCATTTAAATAACTGCGCTACCGGAATTGCCACTCAGAATAAAATCCTGCGGGATGAGCATTTTCTTGGCCTGCCAGAAAAAGTCATTCGTTATTTTGAATTTGTTGCCAATGAAACTCGTGACTGGCTAGGTAAACTCGGGGTTGCCAGCCTAGATGAGCTGATCGGGCGTACCGACTTACTGCAATTGCTACCGGGCGTTACTGCCAAACAACAACACCTAGACCTCAGCAGGATTCTTATTGCCGCTAAACGGCCAAGCTCGGGTGTGGCTCATTATATGGGAATCCGCAACCAACCCTTCGATAAAGCCCTATTGAACCAAAAAACCCTGCGGGATGTAAAAGCCCTTATCGGCACTAACACACTAATTTCACTGGATTATCCCATAAACAATTACGACCGCTCTGTTGGCGCACTGCTAGCGGGTTTTCTGGCCCGCCAAAGCGGCTACAAAAGTGAACAAATCCAGCTTAACTTCACCGGCACTGCCGGACAAAGTTTCGGTGTCTGGAATCACACCAGCATGAACCTGAATATCGAAGGTGATGCCAATGACTATGTTGGCAAAGGCATGTCCGGCGGTACCATTTGTGTTTATGCACCGGAAAATATCCGCTATGTTGCCAGTCGCAGCACGGTAATCGGCAATACTTGTCTCTACGGTGCAACCGGTGGGCGCTTATTTGTTGCCGGTCAGGCCGGTGAAAGATTTGCAGTACGCAACTCCGGGGTAAGCACTGTGGTAGAAGGTGTAGGTGACCATGGTTGTGAATATATGACCGGTGGTGTGGTCGTAATTCTCGGCCCTGTTGGTGAAAACTTCGCGGCTGGAATGACCGGTGGTTTGGCGATAGTACTCGATACCAACGACATACTCGAACGCCAAACCAATATGGAGTTAGTTGAAATTATTAACCTAGTTGATAGCGACACCACAAAATATGAAGAGCTACTGCGCAGCCTGATCGCTAAACACATCGAAAAAACCAACAGCCCCTGGGCACAAAAAATAGTTGCCAACTTTGATAACTACCTAGATGCCTTTAAGCTGGTGATTCCCAAACCTGCGGCCGGAGTGATCCTAAGCTCACCTGTAGAACCAGCCCCAAATCCCCGGGCCATTCCGCTCAGGAGTGTCGAATGAAATCGAACCTATTCGAAAATCGCTTCGACCCCAGCGACACCCTGACCTTCCTCAAAATCGAGCGGGGTGGAATTGCCAAACGCGATAGCAACAAACGCCGCTTTGACTTTAAGGAAGTCTACCGTGATGCCACCGGTGATGACCTCAGCCAACAATCAGGCCGCTGTCTGGATTGTGGCAACCCCTATTGTGAATGGAAATGCCCGCTACATAATTACATACCCAACTGGCTCGAAATGGTTGCCAAAGGGCAGTACCAGCGAGCAGCCGAGTTGATGCACGAAACCAACCCCTTGCCAGAAATCTGCGGCCGGGTTTGTCCTCAGGACCGCTTATGCGAACAGGCCTGCACCCTAAACACCGGTTTTGGTGCCGTCACCATCGGCGCTATCGAGAAAAACATCAGCGACCGCGCCCTCGCAAATAACTGGCGACCGGATTTATCAAAAGTTAAAGCTACAGGCAAAATCGTTGCCATTGTCGGTGCCGGGCCCGCCGGTCTGGGCTGTGCGGAACTGCTCGCCCGTAACGGAGTGAAACCGGTGGTTTTTGATCGCTATCCTGAAATCGGTGGCCTGCTGACTTTTGGAATACCTGAGTTCAAACTGGAAAAAGAAGTTTTGCGCAAACGCCGACAGTTTCTCGAAGATATCGGTGTCGTGTTTAAACTGAATACCGACATCGGCAAAGATGTGAAAATTGAAAGCCTGCAAAAAGACTACGATGCCGTATTCCTAGGCATGGGAACCTATACCCCGAACGATGGTGACCTCAAAGGGCGAGATACTGCTGGCGTACTTGAATCTCTCGATTACCTTATCGGCAATGTTAATCACAACCAAGCCTATGAAATGCCCAATTACCCTTACACCAACCTCAAAGGTATGCAGGTTGTCGTACTGGGTGGCGGCGATACCGCCATGGATTGCGTCCGTTCAGCGGTGCGCCAACAGGCCAGTTCCGTTACCTGTGTTTATCGCAGGTCTGAAGCGGATATGCCCGGCTCAAGACAGGAAGTGCAGAACGCCAAAGAAGAAGGTGTGGAATTTATTTTTAACCTGCAACCGACAGAAATTCAGAGCACGGATGAGCGCCTCAACGGGGTTGCATTCAAAGCAACCGAGCCACTGGAAAATGCCGGTGATGAAGTCTTTCTAGAAGCGGATAATGTCATTATTGCTTTCGGTTTCAAGGCCAGCCCGGCAAAATGGTTCGAAAAGCTTGGCATTAAACAAGACCAATGGGGCCGGGTAACTACTCTGGATAAACCAGCCGCATGTAATGACCCCAGCCTGCCTTACTCACAACGAACCCATACCGAGGGTGTTTATGCCGGCGGCGATATGGTTCGTGGTGCGGATTTGGTGGTGACAGCAATTGCTGAAGGTCGCCAGGCTGCCCGTGAAATCATGGCTTGGCTAGATATTTAACCCATAACGAGAGGCTAGGTGAAGTTTTTCACTGCGCTTCACTACTGTTTTATTAACGCTCGTTACGAGCAGGAAATCATATGGCATTTAATGAGTTGGAAACCAAACGCTACGAAAAAATCGTTCAGGGCTATGTGGAAAAACACCGACCTCCGCCAAATATTCGTGCGGAACTTGATATACTCTGCCGGGTAGATGCCCAGAGCCAAAGCGTTGAAATTTTTGAAATCAGACCCGTATGGAGAGGCAAGGCTGGTCAAAAAACAGAGTTGCCCATAGCTAAAGCAACCTATATCAAGTCTCAAAACCATTGGAAAGTATTTTGGCAACGAGCCGACCTAAAATGGTACAGTTACGAGCCTCACGCTACTGCTAAAAGCCTTGAAGAATTTTTTGCAGTGGTTAAAAAAGACGATTACGCTTGTTTCTATGGGTAAATTATTGCCTTATGATAGAACCTTAGAAATACTTAGCGCGGACTGCGGGAGTAAATAAACAATGTTGTATTCTGATGAGATTGATGAAACTAAATTAGCCGAGGTAGCGCTGGCAATTTTGTCTCTGTCTGCAACCCGCGAGAAATATGGTAGTAGAGTCTGGAAATCTATGGATTGGGACTTAATGCAACTTCTTTTTGAAAATGATTGGATCAGCAACCCTGTTGGCAAACAAAAATCTGTTGTGCTAACAGAGCAAGGGGAGGAATTAGCAGCCCTATTTCTTAAAAAACATTTCACAAAATCGCCCGCTAACGATTAGACCTGCTGCAAGGATACAAAATCTTGGCTAAAGTATTAGGTGTGGGTGGTGTTTTTTTTAAAGCTAAAGACCCGAAAAAACTGGGAGCCTAGTATCAGCAACATCTTGGCATACCTGTAGATCCAAGTTATGGCGGTGCAACATTTAATCCAGAAACCATGCCTAAAGATGGTTGCACTGTATGGGCACCGTTCAAACAATCCACGGGCTATTTTGAACCTTCCGAGCAAACTTATATGATCAATTTTCTTGTTAATAACCTTAAAGAGGCTCTCGCACAGGTCAAGGCCGGTGGTGCTGAACTTATCGGGGAACCAGCAGATTATGGCTATGGGCTTTTTGCCTGGTTTCTTGATCCTGAGGGTAACAAAGTTGAGTTATGACAGCCTGAAGCTAAGGCAAGCGCCAGTAAAACTCAGTAAAATACATTTATTTATCGAAAACACCCTTAAACAACTCGGACAATCATGGCAAATTTTTTAGAAACCTATAAGAAATTCAAAAAGTTTCCCGGCGGGAACTACCTATTTAATAAGGCGGTTGGATTTTCGGCACCCTTTTTCAGCACCATAAAACCCAATATCATCGAGCTCAGTGAGGAAAAATGTGTTGTTCGCATGAAAGATCGTCGGGCGATACGCAATCACATGGGCACGGTGAATGCAGGGGCTATGTGCACCATTGCAGAGTTGACTGCCGGAATGGCGCTTGATGCTACGATTTTCAAACGCCTGCGCTGGATTCCTAAGAAAATGACAGTAGCCTATCTAGAAAAAGCTAAAGGCACACTGGAAGCGCGTTGTGAGTTTGACCAAAACATAATTCAGGAGGGTGATGTTGTCTTACCCGTCCTACTTAAAAATACCGATAACATCACAGTTTTCACTGCTGATATAACTTTTTATATAAGTAAAAAACCACAATAATAAAACATAGCTGTCCCGTTAACTTGTTATTATTTTTGTCATAGTTGGCGTAATGCTTGGGATATTAGAAGGTTGGTGATATTGGCTACATGGATACCAACACCTCGTTTTCGTCTTCCCGGCCTTCGAGCCGGGATCTAGTTGTTTCAACAGCCTACTGGACCCTGGCCTTCGCTGGGGTGACGAACTTGGAGTTAACGGGACAGCATTACTATATCTATGCCATTGAGATCCCGGCTCGGGGCCGGGATGGGAATATTTTTTATTCTTTAAAGTAATAGCAAACTACTTTGTGGGACTGTATTTAAATACATCACCCACTGGTTGATCGAACACAACAGCAATCCGAAAAGCAACTTCGAGGCTGGGAGAGTACTTACCCTGTTCAATAGCTATGACGGTTTGGCGGGTTACGCCAATTTTCTCCCCAAGTTCTGCCTGGGTCATTTCATCTGCGTGAAAGCGCAGGGCGCGAATGGTATTGGTGATTTTTGTGGGCTTTGCCATGGCTACACCCCACGCTGATAATAAATCAGCATCGTTACTCGCATGACTATCTCCGAGAAAACCAAGCTCACTACAAGGGCCTGTGCTATCCAGAATATATGCGCGCCTGACATCAGCAATCCGAGAACACTAAAAACACAAACAGTCAAAAAAATACCTGCAACCCGAGCGCTTAACAGGCTGACCTTATGGTCGCGTTCATCCACTTCCCCAATTTCACTGGGTTTACTGATACCGACTATGACTACCCCAACGGCTACAAGAACAACTGATACCACTATCACCAGCATAAGCAGGCTTTTGTATTCTACCTGCTCTACACCGAGCTCAGAGACCTGACTGAGAATGTAGGTAAAATACCAGGCGTAAACCAGAAGATGAATCGCGAGGATGGCAGAAGTGGCTTTTTGTTGAAATGACATGTAATTTATCCTTAACTTGATGTTAAATATTATTGACATCCCGAAGTGTATTGTAATTTTTACACCATGTCTACTATTTTTTACATTTGATATGTGTAATTATAATTACTATGAAACAAATTTAGCCGTTAGCATAGATTTTCAATATACTTCTCGCCAGCTACAGGGAAAGCTTACTTAGGGAAAAATATGAACAAATTGCCAACTGCCCCGAGTGAAGCTCAGAGTACACTTATGCGGATGGTATGATGTATATTTGCCCTGAGGGCGATCATGATATCGACTGCAAGATTCTCGGTATTGTGCCAATGAAGCTGAGGTCTGGTTTTGTAAAGAAAGATTGATTTGAGCTGCTAATACACAATTTAAAAGGAGAAAAATATGGATTTGATGAAATTAGGCACCGAACTATTTGGTGAAAGCATGAAAAATGTCGATCAGGATGCCCTCGGCTCTGCCCTTGGCGACCTGCTTTCGGGCAGTGATGGAAAACTCGACCTAGGTGGAATTGTGTCTTCAATGAACGACAGCGGTCTCGGCGACATTGCTGCATCCTGGTTGGGTGATGGCAGTAACAGCTCGATTTCGATAGATCAGATTCAGGAACTACTGGGTAGTGACAAAATCGCTCAAATCGCTAGCCAACTGAATACTGGCGAAGGCAGTCTGTTGGAGAGCTTAAGCACGATGTTGCCGCAGTTAATCGATAAATCTAGCAGTGGTGGCTCCTTTCTTGATAGCCTTGGTGGTACTGATGGACTTATGGATATGGCGGGTAAGTTTTTTAAATAAGCCCTCAGTTATTTTAGAAAATGCCGGTCAACAAACTGACCGGCATGTGTATCCATAGAATTAAATTATAGCTTATGAATTAACTTTCGTGCTCAATAACTCTATGATTTCATCTCTCTGGGTTAATGCTAGGATCAATAAAACATCACCGGATTGTGCCCACTCCAAGGCCTTTTCCACTCCCTGAAAAGGCGAATCGGAAAGCATGATTTTTTCCTTTTCCATACCCATATCTAGTGCATGCTGACGGATAATTCTGGGCACCTCGTTTAATTCCCGACCCCTCAGATATGACGCTAGCTCACATACTACCAGTGCATCCGGCTTGGCTTTCATTGATGACTGGACTAATCCTTTAATCAACTCATCTGATCTATCACCTGCCTGAGAAATTAATATAAGACGCCTGGTTGCCGGCATATTACTGATGGTTTCAACCATCGAATTCAGGCCATGTTCATTGTGAGCAAAATCAACAATAGCGGTAATGCCATTAAACTCGAATACATTTCCCCGGCCCGGATTATTTTCAGGGATGCTCGCGAAGCCACTCAAACCTTGGCGAATGTGTTTCACATCAATGCCCATTGTCAAACAAAGTGCGGTTACTGCCAAGGCGTTATGGGTGTTGTGTTTTGCCGCAGCGGATAATGTAATGGGAATATCATTAACCGCTACTACTGCAGTTGTAATGCCACCACGGTGCGAGTATATGACCCCCGCATCCACATAACAGGCGCCTCCACCGGCTTTAATATGCGCCTGAATCACCGGGTTATTGAGCGACCAGGAAAACCAGACGATTTTATTTTCCAACGATTTAGCGAAACTTACACAACCCGCATCATCAGCATTGAGGATTAGGTCCTGCTGCAGGCTTATCGCCTGACGAACTATAAATTTTGCCGCTACCATATCATCAAGTGTATTGATGCCGTATTCGCCTAGATGATCTTCAGCAACATTGGTAATCACCACGCTGGTGGCTTTATTGACACCAATACCACGGCGCAGCATGCCGCCTCTGGCAACCTCTAAAAAAGCGATTTCGGTATTTGGGTGCCGCAGTATTGTGCGCGCACCACCCGGGCCCGAATAATCTCCTGTATCTAAAATCTGATCACCAACACGAATATAATCGGTTGAAGTAATACCCGCAGCAAGACCCGCTGCTTTGGCAACGGCGCTTGCCAACCTCACCGTTGTTGATTTGCCATTGGTTCCCGTGACTAAAGCAACTGGAATGCATTCAATACCACTCCAATCAATACTGCTAACTGGCGGGATTTTATCAACTGGAAAAACTTGACAGCTTTTACCGTAGCCAATTGAGGCTTCATCATCATCGCTTAAAAAACAAATATTGTGATCTATTGCGGCTTTTTCTAAAACTAGCAGCGGAGGGTTGCTTTCGTCCTGAATAAGCGATTGGAGTTTTTCTATATCAACGCTAGTGCTGTTACTTTCACTAGGCGCAAGTATTTCACCCATGGTTAATTGCCAGGCGGCTTCATTAACTTCTGTGGCGGCATAAAGCACATCAATCGGTGCTGAAATAACTAGGCTGATGCCACCTGAATATATTCGTGACCAGGTTTTTTCCGTAGCCCAACCTAGGCTATCAAGCAATATCCTTACCTGCCGATTCCACTGTTCAACTACAATTTCGGCATCGATGTTTTTAAAAGATACACCTATAATCGCCCCGGCTTCAGCCGAGAACAGGTTTGGGCCGGTTAGTCTTCTGGAGTCCTCAAGTTTGAGAACGATTTCAGTCATTCTCTTCAGACCTGGCCAGGCGCACACCGCGCTCATCTTTAATTAATGGTATGGAATCGATCATGCCGGAGTCGCCATCGGTAATTACATTTGAAACATTGTTGTCGCTACTGGCTTTGCTGGATTTCTGCTTGTCTTTATTAAAATTGATAATTTGTTTCCAGCAACGGGTAATGTCATCACCAAAGACCAGCAACAAATCACCTTCAGTCGCAAGATTCAGGGCAGTTTCAACCGCATCTGCTTCATTTGCTACCACTTGAGTTTGTTCCTCAGCAACACCGGAGGCGATGAGCTGCTCCTGTAGCATTAATGGAATTTCCCTATCCTGCCGCCCACGCCGGTTGTCATCGGCTTTTAGAATATAACAATCAAAATGCCCAGCTGCCTCTTTGGCCATATTGCGCACATCTTCATCTCTTCTATCGCCAGGTGCCGCCAACACACAAATCTTTCTACCACTGATTTCGAAGCGGTCTATCGTTTGCGAAACCACTTTAATAGCAGCCGGATTATGCCCATAATCGAGAATAACTTTAAACGGATGTTCGTCGTACTGATTCATCCGCCCGGGTGCCTGGAAGAAGGTGGAATCGAAGGTTCTCAGGCCGTGCCGGATTTGGTCTAACTCGACATCCATGGAATAACTTAAGGCCGCGGCGAACATGGCATTTTGCACATTATGCTCGGCTTTGCCCTCAATGGTTGCGGGAATTAAATGTGTCCATAGCAGCGGCGTATGACTACCATTATCATAAATGGTGATCATGTCGCCATTAATACCCTGTTCTAATACCAGCGCCATACCGCCTTCTTTTATATGTTCTTTCACCAGTGCATGTTTGGGGTTCATGGTTACATAACAAACTTTTTTCGCCTGGGTGTAATCCGCCATTTGTAAACACAGCTGATCATCGGCATTCAGTACAGCAACATCTTCTGCAACTTCTACTACTACCCGTTTTATTTCTGCCAATTGTTCTAATGTATCCACGCCACCAAGACCCAGATGATCGGATGAAATATTCAAGCAGGCGGAAACATTGGTGTAGCTATAACCCAGGCCGGCACGCACAATGCCACCGCGAGCGGTTTCCATCACTGCCACATCTACAGTTGGATCCCTAAGTACAATTCTGGCGGCCATGGGGCCGGTCATATCACCTTTGACGCTGAGGTGACCATCAATATAAACACCATCGGTAGATGTCGCACCTACGGTATGCCCGGCGGTTTTTAAAACATGCGATAACATTCGTGAGGTTGTGGTTTTACCATTAGTACCGGTAATTGCGGCAATCGGGATGCGGCTGGGTGTATTGGGGGGAAACAGCATATCCATTACCTTCCCAGCGACATCTCTAGGTTTGCCTTTTGAGGGCGCAACATGCATTCTGAATCCGGGCGCAGCATTAACTTCTACAATAGCACCGCCCACATCTTTATAAGATTGACTAATATCTTCTGTGAGGAAATCCACCCCGCCGACATCCAGACCAACCGCCATTACAGCCCGTACTGCCATCGCCCGGTTATCCGGATGGACTTCATCGGTTAAATCGATGGCGGTGCCACCGGTAGAAAGATTGGCGGTAGAGCGCAGGTAGAATAACTCATCTTTTTTAATCACCGTATCTGTGGTGAACCCGGCTTGCTCTATTAATAATTCAGCCTGGCGATCCAGCTCCAGTTTAGTTAAAACTTTTTCATGGCCGACACCGCGACGGGGGTCTTGATTAACTATATCCATCAATTCGGAAATTGTGTGTTTACCATCGCCAATCACATGTCCTGGAACGCGTTTGGCAACGGCCACCAATTCTCCATTTACCACCAACATCCGATGGTCAAAACCCTCGATCATAGACTCAATCAAAATGCCGCGGGACTTGCCTTTTTCTCTGGCAAAATCGAAGGCAGATTCGACTTCGTTATCAAACTTAATATTAATGGTTATTCCACGCCCATGATTCGCATCGAGGGGTTTAACCACCACCGGATAACCAATCCGCCGGGCCTTTGCAACAGCTTCTTTTGGAGAATAAACCAGCTCCTGGCGCGGCAAGGGCAAGCCAAGGTCGTGCAATAGGCTGTGAGTATCATCTTTATCGCAGGAAATTTCGACCGCAATATGGGTCGTTTTAGATGTGATGGTTGCTTGGATTCTTTGTTGATATTTTCCATGCCCGAACTGCACCAGCGAATACTTATTCAGCCGTAACCAGGGAATATTTCGTTCTTCAGCGGCTTTAACAATAGAAGCTGTTGAAGGACCCAACTCTTTTCTTTGAGCGAAACGAATGAAATCGTCCCGTTGTTCGGCAAAATCAAAATCATCTTCAATGTATTCTGCTAATTGTTTCTGTAACTCAACAGGCAACAGGCTAAACAATAACTGGCGGGCAATTCGCGCCGACTCCAAACCAACATCACGCTGTTTGTATTCGAAAACCATGGTGTAGCAACCCGGCTGCCCTTCGATGGAGCGGGTTCTGCCGAAAGTCACATCTGAGCCTGCCATGTTTTGCAACTCGAGTCCGGCATGTTCAAGAATATGCCCCATCCAGGTGCCGCCATCTTCTTTCAGCCGCCGCACAAACCCGCCGGCTACACCATAAGAACAGCCATGCTCATCAAGGCCGGGCAGCGCCTGGAGTAAACCATCAATAAAGTCATTCCCAATTTTCGCCGAGGGCCATTGCTCTAAAACACCTAGATCAATTTGTTGCCTGATAACGGGAAAATGGGCGTATAAATTAGGGCCGACATAGACATTGGTTTTTAAGACTTTCATGATAATTCACCCATATTGAATATTATAAATTGATGATTATAAATAACTGGTTTAGATAAAGGCCCTGCGTGTATTAACATCATATTTGGCCCCGGCAGCCAGTATATGTAACTTTAAGCCAATCAGCGTTATCGCATCTTGATGCGATGCATCATGCATTGAAGAGTGGCTTAAATCTGCCGGGTCCACAACAGTGATTGCACCTGAACCCACCACTTCCAGCACCCCATCGGGGGAGATAAATGCGGCGGTATCTTCATCAATACCCAGACCAGTTATAAAAGGATTATACGACAAGGCCGCCAGCAAACGACCTATGCGATCCCGTTGGCGAAAGTGCTGGTCAATAATCACCTTATTGGTGAGGCCCAAACCGGGCGCCATGGTTGCACCGTCTTCCAGCGGGGTTGGGCCGCTACGACCACCGGCAATCATGTGCTCGGAAATGATTGCTGCCCCGGCTGAAGTACCGGCCACATGCACACCTGCAGCATGCATTGAACGAATCAACTTGGCTACCGGCGTACCGCCTAAAATAGTGGATAAGCGCAGCTGATTACCACCAGTAATAAAAATCCCGGTGGATTTGTGCAGCAACTCAATAATTTCATCAAAGAAGCAATCTTCTCTTTCATTAATGGGCATAAATTTAGATTTAGCCCCCATGCTTTCAAATATTTCTACATAACGAGGACCGGTATCTTCCAGTTCTGAGGCAGTTGGAATAACCAGGATTTTGCCATCCTCACCGCCCGACAGCTCACAAAATCGCCGTAATATACTCATATTATTGACTTTATCTTCAGCACCACCAATGGGAATAACCCAGCCGCGATCTACATTTTTGACTTTTTCAGCAGGACACATACGCTCTCCAATTATTATTTTTCAAAGCCACCGAATTTAATCGTTTGCTGGTTTTTTTGATGCCATTGACCCAACGCCATCACTGATTCAATCTGATTATCCGCATCCAGGATGACTAAATCTGCATCCTTACCCACTGCCACCTCGCCTTTCTGCTTTAGTTTTAACAGGCTCGCTACATTACGGGTAAATACGGAAATAACCTCCGTGACATTGGTGTTTTTATCCAACAATTCTTTCAGGGTTTCGCTTAATAGCGTACACCGACCATAATCGAGGCGGATTAACTCACCTTGGGTATTAAACTGTGGCAAACAACCACCGCCATCAGAAGAAATGGTGAATTTTTGCATATCCAGACCTTTTTCCTGAAAGCGAACAAATGCCTCAGCAGCTGAATATTCATCGATGTTATCACTGGGTGGAAATGCCGTTACATCAATGCTGCAACCTTTTTTGGTAAGCTCACAAGCCTGTTCAAACAGCGCTTTTCGGCGGTTGCAATGGG
>JAKITM010000160.1 GCA_021648045.1 Lysobacterales bacterium | reverse complement strand
GTTGTAGGCCAAACTGCCAGCTGTGTAAGCCAGCATCACCCGGCAAGCCTAAATCAATACGGTGGGCTGCATCAGCTGCCCAACGGATACCGCTTTCGTGTACCCAGGTGCGAATTCGCTGCAGGTCATGAGTCTCTAATCCGAAGCGCTGCTGTAGTGCCTTTACTTCAAGCAAAGCTACGATATCGTTGGCACTAAGGCGGCTTTCGGGTAGTTTCAGCAGATAACGAACAGCCTCTGCTAAGGCGCTATCCGCCCCTTGTGCGCGATCGGCAATACTAAAAGGGATTTTCTGTGATTTTTCTGCATTATCAAAAACCGCCTCGATAAGCGGTACATAGGCGGCCATATTGGGCGCCATCACCAATATTTCACGCGGTTTTAGGTCTTCCAGCTCATCAAAGCAGCGCAATAAGTTGTCTTGTAAAACCTGAACTTCACGCCATGGGGTATGCGTACCATGCAGTTGAATGGATGGCCAAGTCTCTTCGAGGAATTCACGCCCGTTAAGCCTGCCATCTTCAAGTTGCAGGATATCTTTTTGCACACCATGGAGAATTCCCTCAGCCAAAGGCTCGCGAAAATCATCCTCGGCGGTACCATCCAATTCCAATAGCTGATCAAGATAGGCCTGACCAATATGCCCCATTGATGCGAGCAGTGGATTGCCCAAATCCAGAAACGCAGCAAACGGGTCGCCATCTTCAGCGAAAGCTCGCGCCCGTCTGAGCTGAGACTTTTCACTGCGAATATCAGCCCAATAGTCTGCGGATAAATTCAGATGTGAAATACTGATATCGGAATACTGCCCCAGTTGTTTTAAAATCCCCATATACACAGGCGCAAGTGCATTCAAACCGAAAAAACTTACCCGATTGGGGAGTATTTCTGGATATTGAGGGGCCTGCTGCATAGCCACAGCCAGTCGCTGTAAAAGACGCGCTCGGTGATTGTTTTCAGCTTCAGTAAGGCTGCGCCAGAGCTGTGCCTGCCAATGGGAGTCTTTGCCATCTTCCCATGCCAGTACCATTTCCGGCCGGTAGACTAGATATTGATCAAAACTATCCGCGATTCGCTGGCTTAGTTGAAACAGGCGTAAGCCCGGATCTATGCCATCAATATAGTGTTTGAGTTCTGCGAATACAGGCTTTTCGAGCAGTGCAGGCAATTTGGCATGAATACGCCACTGTAAACTACTGGAATCGAATAGTGACTCTTCCTGGCCAGGAAGCCAAGCGCGTAATACACGCCAGAAAAAAGGCCCGGGTGTAAGGAATTCTAAATTGGCGACTACCCCATCGCGCGTGGCCAGATAATGCGATAACCAGCGACCCATGCCTGGGTTGGGTACAACCACCAACTGGGCAGACAAAGGATCACCTGCCACATCGCCAAGCCGAGCGGCTAGAGACTCAGCAAGAACTTCAAGAATATTACTTTGTTGTAAACTTATCATTAATACAAGTTTACCCAATCTTATTCTCAATAATTGAGAATATACGAATTAATCTCAGCTAATTTTGAAAAAGCTCATTGATTCCACTGTGCTCTTGTTCTACCAGATACTGAGAGTGCCAGCTAAAAGAACATTTGAAAAACTGGCGCCCAATAGGCAAATAACGAAGGCTCTAACTAGCACGCCTGGTGACTTCTTTATAAACTATCCTCTTTTATACTCAGCTAATCCCAATGTGACACATACACATAATCATATCATCTTGAATTACAAACCAAACTATCCGAAGATAAAAGCAGTTGCTATTTGGGAAGTGATTTTTCGCGGATGAACAGACATAACACAGCTGAGGCGAGACAGGAAAGGCGACATAGTTAATAACTAGTTCCCGTCCATAAACGGCATAATTTTCAGATCCATGCCAAGACTTTGCCACTTGTATTTTGGTAAAAGCGAAATACCGGAGGGAAGTACCAGACCGGCACTTGAACCCCTCAATTCCCACAACTCAGTGTAACTGATCGCTGTAAATGTTTGGGTGAGTTCTCTTATGGGTTTTTGAGCCGACTAGATTAAACTGTATAACCGCATCAAAAAGCGGCGTTTTTTTAATTTTACATTTATCGACTAAAAAACTATCGGTTTTAGTTACTTCCAGTTCTGCCAACCCAAAAAACACTAAAAATCGTTTATGCGCCCTGTAGTAGTAACAACGCCTCAAATCTTTTTCAGGGGTTGAATAAGTTGACTGTTCCATTTCATTAATCACCATAGGAAAGGCGCGTAAGAAATTATTCTCATAGACTTTTGTTGCAACCATTTCTTCACCGTACTGCTTCAGCATATACAGCGTGAATAAAAAAGACTGTTGTATAAATGGCGCATCACTGTAGCGATCCCAATAGGCCCAGTTAAACTCTTTACAGTAGGTTTCGAAAATTATGGGATAGAGTCCTTTCAAACCAAATTTACTGGCTATTTTTTTATATTTATTCGTCACATAAAAACGCCCTTTGGTTTTACGAAGAAATCCTGCTAACTCAAGCACGATACGCATTACATGCAATTCAAAAAAATCATCTTCTTTATTCACACTGTGGAAGGAAGCTAAAACATGATCAGGATATAGATTAATGTAGTTGCTCCAAACATCTCTACAGAGCTTTTGAGGTAAATTCCCTTTAGCCTGTGTTGCCTTTAGGCCTTTGGCATCAATAGCTGAAATTATACCCTCCATTAACACCAAAATAGGGGCATCCGGCTGTATGGGTAATTGCTCAGAAAACTTAAAAAGTTCAGGGCTATCAAAGGGGAAATTTAGCATTTGAAAAACCTGATCAGAAGATAAGCCAAGGAAGTCATCTTGTGGTTTCACATTTTTATTTTCCGTGATGGTGGCCAATGATGCCTGCAGTTCTTCTATTGAGTTAAATTCTTGACCTGATAATAATTCTTTTATTTCATCACTCACCGCACGCCCTACTGATATGCAGCAATGTTTATATTTTCTACCACTTTCGCAAGGGCAAGGTTTATTTCTGCCGGTTTTCATTTGTTAAAATCCTGAAAATTTAATTTTTCACTTAAGATCAATACTGCTAGACTTTCTAGTTCAGCCTCAACAGTTGGATGTATTAACCTAGCTTTCAAATACCCAAGATGTTATAATCGGGAGCATGCTTAGAACAGATGCCAGAAAGCGCAGCACCGAAGTGCAACAACACAATCGGGAACAGACCATTCGGTTGTTCGCTGATG
>JAKITM010000042.1 GCA_021648045.1 Lysobacterales bacterium | reverse complement strand
GCTTATTGCAGCTCAACTTGTTCGAAAAAAGGGATATGATGGCCTTGCTTCGAGGAGACCCGCCTCCTGGCAGGGTTGCGGATCCCAATCAAATGGTTATGCTATGAAAGTTAACGGGACACTAGTGATCTTGATTGTGACTTGGTGCCTTATCCCTATGGTATCTTTGTGTCTGAAGTACGCAGTTTAGGAGAGGTTGATAATAACGGAGTAGTTGGGTTTCTCCCCGGTGTGAATATAGGCTGTTTCAATGAGTGTGGCCTGGTCAATTCAGCCATTATAGGTTCTTATAATAAAGCCTCTTTTGAACATAATTTACGGGTGATGGGCGCTTGGGGATTAGTCGTCAGTAATTCACATTTTGCGGGTGATCATGCTGGTGACCGTGGCGCAAAAAGTAAAGTTACATTGCGGCAAATTCGAACCGATGCGGTAGCTAGTCAAGTGGTTAATCCAGAAAATTTTATATCAGGGAACCACCTCGGTGATGGACCAGGTTGGCAGCGCAACAGTGATGCAGGACAACATTTTTACCCACATTACAATTTCCTAGTTGATAATATGTTAGGTGATACCATCAATACGGCAACAGAGGATGCAGGATGGTTTGATCTTCACCCTGGGCATCAATACAGCAGTGCTTTTGGAATGGAATTTTTACTCTGGCCAGGTGCGGATTTTAATGCGTCCCAATTGTTTTTGGGTGGCCGCAATATCACAACGCATGATACTGTTTTTAATGGTGCAAATATCAATTGTCGTTTTAATTCCCGCAATTGGCCAGAGCCCAGTTATCAGTTTGATGAAAGTTTGATATTCTCAGATGCGCTTGGTGGTCAGTGTGATGGTGCAATTAGGGGCTTACCCGTTCCATTACAACCAGGCTTGTATGGGAGTGATTTGATATTCTCTGATGGGTTTGAAGAACTAACGAGTATCAATGAAAAAACATTAACCGGTTATGCACTTATGACTTGAATTCAGGCAGGTCAATTGGTGAAAAATGATGATTTTAGCTTATTTTAAACGAGGGTGTAGGTCTCACAAGGTTTGTGAATGTGGAAAACTTGTTATTCTTAAGCTATTCTAGTGCTGGAACTAAGCTAATATCCGCCTTGATTTTCTGCTTGAGCTGAAAGTTCAGGGCGTGAAGATATCGAAAAGTACGATTTAGGCGAACGGAGCTTTTTTTCGAATAGAAAGCTATCGGCGATGCAAAGCAGCATAAAATGCAAATATCTCAATCAGGGAGTGGCACTGCTTTTGGGGGGAGGTCAGCACTAAGGTGGCCACATAATTTTTTATACATACTAATTGATTGTGCTCTAATTCGCGTTTCTATAACGGGACTTGGGTAAAACAAAACATCTAAACGCATCAATTTCATCTTGGCTTAAACTAAACCAGCCATTGTCTATTGGATAAATATTTTCCAAAATAGTTATATCTAATGGAGTATTATCATTCAACTCTGATTGCACCACTGACCTTTTCAAAATAGTGTGCTTTGATTGACTATATTTTTGAATCGTAGCTTTCCAGCTTATTCTTGCATTTTCTGGTAATTTATATTTATTAATTTGACGCATTAATTCAATCATCGAAGGACTTGGGCTTATATTTATTCTTGTTAGGGCTGGTGCAAAGAAAGGCAATTCAAATTTTATACAAAAATCATGGAACCATTGTTTTTCAAAATCACCAATAAAAACACTATTAGCACCATAAGCTTGTTTTACATCTTCAACCAGCTGTTTTTTGTTCAGTAATTTCTTTATTCTTGCATGTTCTGAAAATTCATCCAATTTCATATTAGTGGCATAAAAATCAACTACACCAACACTGGGGTTTAGAACCGCCTGTGTATAATAGGATTTTATCCAGTCCGCTGAACTCCTTAATACTATATAAATCGTAACATCAAAAGATTCAATGACTCTTCTAAATCTACTTAATGATTCTAAAGAAAAATCATACAAATGATTGGTCAATCCCTCAGTAGAAAGAATTAAATTTTTACTATTGTTTTTTTCAACAAAAGACAATAGTTGAGAGTGGTTATTTTGAAACAGTCCTAAAACCAGAGATTGATGTTTAGGCATTGCCACATCAATCTCATCAGCTGGGTAATTAAAACCAAATCTATTTAGCGCATGCCTATGCTGATTCAGGTATGTTTGTAAAGCACTTGAACCTGTTTTAGGTAACCCTACATGCAGAATTAGTTTTTTACTTTTCATATTTAAAATTCAATTTATATACTATTGTTAGGTAAAATAGCAATATCACTTGTGTTATATTACCTCCTATAATCAATTTAATTTATCTAAAAATGATTTTTCACTTTGTTTAATACTCCCAATCAACCAAGAGTGGCTTGGTGCAATTACAAAGTTCGATGCAAGTTCGATAATAGTCTAAATAATTATGAATGATAATTTAGGTATTTCTGTAATCGTAGACAACCACCCTAGGTTTTTTTGTGAATATGTTTTATGGGTGCTTTGTGCGAAGGATTCATTAAGTATACCCAAAAGAGTTTACTTTATTAACAATAAACATGAAAGCCTAATAAGATTTTCAAGAAAAAATGGAATAGATGTTAAGTTTGCAGACCAATTAATTCCAGAGGCCCCACACTGCAATAAATTAATACCTTTTTTGGATGAAGATAAATTTGAGAATCAAATTGTTTCCGATACGGATTTATTTTTCTCAAGAGATGTTGCTTGTTTTTTCAGTTCTGATTTGGTTCGCTTACCTCCTAATAATCATGCATCGCCACCCTTAAGCATTTTTGAAAAATTGTACAAATTTGCTAAATTCAATAAAACTCCAGAATTGGGTACAGCATTATTCGAAGGGGAAAATAGCAGAGAAACTTTCAAGGGAAATGTCTCAGCAGGATTAATTTTCATCCCAAAAAAACTCAATTATGCTGCTAAACTTTGGTATGAAAGAGCAAAATGGCTATCTGAGAATAAAACAATATTAGGTCGCTTTGCAAACCATGTGGACCAAGTATCTTTTGCAATGATGGTACACCAACACGATATACCTTTTTCACATTTGCCCGCACAAACTAATGCTATTCTTGAGTTACTGCCGCAAATACAATCTGTTTATGGATTCCATTTAACCAGTGGTCATTTGCCAAATTTCAAACATTTTCTAAATAAAGATAAAACTTTAAATTCAGATATAATAAATTCATCAATACGAACTGACTGTGAATTTATAAATAAACGCATATTAAAATCCATAGAATTGTTATATAAAATGCCAGAGACAAGTGGTTTTGTAGAAAACTTTCTAAACTCAGATTGGAGAAGAGGCGAGGCTAGCTCGCATATTTGAAGGAACGCATTGGCAAGAAAAAATTTAAATCTATTGGGGAAGCTAATACTCAAATTTCGATATAGAAATGCAAGTTAGAGAAAGAACCCCTGTGTGTCAATGGGCACCGAGCTATTCATCAGGAGATACCGGGTCAAGCCCGGTATGACGGAGAAACTGTATATACTTATAAGCGTTTTCCATGAATATCCAAAATAATCGGACCTCCATAGCCAAGGTCTTTCATTCGGTGTAACTGCGTGTCGGCATCGCCAACCACTAGATAAATCATTTCCTGTTCTTGCAGGTGCTGTTGAATGGTTTGCTGTACTTTCTCAAGGTTCACACCAAGTACGAAGTCTTGTTGAACTTCAACATAGTTCTCTGGCAGTTTATACAAGCTCATGCTCTGAAGCATTCCGAGTAACTGGTCGAGGCTTTCAAAGCGGCGTGAATTGCCTTTAGTGGTCATGTTTTTAGATACGCTAAGGTCTTCATCGGTATAGGTAGCAGCATAGTTTCCGATCAGGTCTTTGAAAATCTGCAAGGACTCTAAAGTAACATTGGTGCGCACCTGGGATGCGGCCGTAAACAGGGATTCATAGTTGCTGGGTTGAATGTAGGAATAGGCACCATAGGTATAACCCTTTTGTATTCAGTTCATCAGTTTTACTTTACTAAAAATTACTGTCAATCAAGTGCTGCTACTTTGCCATTTGAACAGGCGTACACCGAGTAAAAAACTGACCATACCAATGCCAAAAAGAACGGCTACAACCGGTAGCATTTCAATCAGGCTGAACTGTCGCCACATTGGGCCTTCCAAGGCAAGTATTGACCATTTAACCGGGCTGAATTGGCTCACTGGTGTCATCCAGGCAGGCATAAATGCCAACGGGATCATACCGCCGCCCGCCATCGCCATCAGCATCATCGCCGCCCAGGTGATACCGGAGGCTGCTTTTTCGGATTTGCTGATAACCGAAAATAATATCATCAGGCCGCTGAAACAAAAGCCGATAGCCACCAGCGAAAGAACCATCAAATCCGGCTGTTTAATTTGAATCCCGAAGACTAGCTTACCTAGCAGCAACAAACTGACGGCGATGAATATTATCGTCAAAAAACAAGCCAGCGCTTTACCGGCAAGGATAGTGCTACGGTTGGCGGATGAAACCAGCAGACGCGAAAGAGTGCCCTGATTGCGCTCGCTCACCAGCGACAGGCTAAAGGCGGATAAGCAGCCTAATATTCCCCAGAGTATGCCCTGAGGGAAAGAAACATCGTAACCGCTTGGTGGGCCGTCGCGATTCACGGTGATGGCCTGGGTTTCTATAATCAGTGGTTGAAAGCCGTTGAACTGACTTTCCTCAGATGTATTGTCATCAGCTGTATTTCCAACAGTTGAATTACCATCGCTGGTATTATTAAAACTATCAGTGTCCACCATTTCCTGGAGATTATCGAGAAAATCAAGCAGGCGGTCGGTCTTATCATTATCCCCAAGCTCGCCGCTATCGCGGGCTTGTCGGACTTCTGCAAGGGACTTATTGATTTGAGTGCTCATTTTACTGGTGTCGGTAAATGCCGATTGCATATCCTCGGCGGCATAACTCATTAAAACACCCTGAAGTAATCCTTTGATAGCACTGCGCTTTGGGTCAACCCCGAGTTGTACGGTAGCGGTTTTCCCGGAAAACAAATTGCCCTTGGCCTCGCCGAATCCTTTTGGAAGAATTAAATAAGCTGCTGCCTTGCCTTTTCTAACCGTTTCTCTTGCAGTTGCCTCATCGCTCAGTACTACTTTGAGTTCTGCTGCCGCATCCAGTTTGTCGACAAAGGCTTTTGATATAACGCTTTGGTCAGCATCCACCACCTGCAATGAAATACCCTTTATGCCACCGCTGCCGGACATCATTGAACCGAAAAAGACGGCCATAATGATAGGAAAAATAAAAGTAAAAAAGAACCCACCTTTGTCTCGGTAGAGTAGCTTTAGGTCTTTTTGTGTTACCGCGAGTAGTTTTTTTGTCACTGTTAGTCCCTCAGTTCACGCCCGGTTAGGTTTAAAAACACCTGTTCCAGGGTAGGTGATTGTACCGAGAGATTACTAATCCTAGCTTGTTGTTCGCTATTGAGTAATTCGCGGATCTTTTGTAATGGGTTATCGCTATCAACAGTAATAACTTTATTGTTCTGACTATAACGAATTCGATGATTTTTGCCGTGTGTCTGTAACAGGCCGTTGACACTATCGAGAGCAACTAGCTGACCCTTGTCGATAATGGCCACCCGATCACAGAGCTTCTCGACTTCTTCCATATAATGGGTGGTATAAATTATGCTGTGACCTTGGTCTGATAGCGTTTGGATGCTTTCCATAATGGCATTACGCGATTGCGGATCGACACCTACAGTGGGTTCATCGAGGATTAATAATTTCGGTTTGTGGAGAATAGCAACTGCCAGATTGAGACGGCGTTTCATACCGCCGGAAAACTCCTTAACCCGTTGGTTTGCTCGGTCTTCCAGGCCCACTACTGCTAGAGTTTGACTGACCGCCGTTTTTAAGGCGGTTTTCTCTAAGGCATGCATTTTCCCGAAAAACCGTAAATTCTCTGCGGCGGTAAGGTCTTCGTAAAGCGCTAGGGATTGGCTGGCCAATCCAATGTTGGCGCGGGCAAAATTATCGCCGGGGGCGTGTTTTTCAAACAAGGTAACCGTGCCCTGATCGGCGTTCAGCAAGCCTGTCATTATGTTAACCAGGGTGGTTTTACCGGCACCGTTGGGTCCCAGAAGTCCGAAAATTTCACCCCCTTTGACGCTGAAGGAAAGTTGGTTAATCACTTTGCTTTGATCAAACTGTTTGCTGATTTGATCAAGAATTAAGATATCAGGCATGCTGTGTCCCTCTTTTTAGCCATTGTTTTTACCATCTTTTTTATTATTAGTGCTATTTATACACGATACCAAGCCTCAAGGGCAACCGCCATTAGTCACCCCCACCCTTACCCTTATCCACCAGTAACAAGGATGCTGCTCTAACTATTAATTCTGTGTTGCTTTTTGGCGTAGTAGGGTAACAGCGCCGTTATTCTGGAATTCTAGCCCGGTGTGCTCAAGACCCCGATGTATTTCCTCAAGTTCTTCCCGGCTTAATGCTTGCGCCCGCCAATAGTGAAACAAACCCAAAGCCGGATGCAGGTTCTCAGCGGTAATCTGGCCTAAATAAACGCTTTGTTGACCACCGTTTAGAGTCATACCGGAAGGCCATAATCTCAATGCGATAACCCGCTGCTCGCCGTTGCTACTGTCTTCATCGTGGAGTAATAGTCTCAGCGTTTCTTTGTGGCCTAAATAATCTCGCCCCGGAATGGGTAAAGACTCTACATCAGCTTGCGGGTTCAGAGTTTTTAAGGGCCACAGCCAGCCCGGGCTGGTACTGTCCTGCCAGCCCGACTGTAGCAATTGCTCGCGTAGCTGCAAGGCGTTGCCGGCAAATTGAAGATTAAAAT
The DNA here is from genome assembly GCA_021648045.1 of Lysobacterales bacterium. Lineage (GTDB taxonomy): Bacteria > Pseudomonadota > Gammaproteobacteria > Xanthomonadales > SZUA-36 > SZUA-51. The sequence goes on along the minus strand of JAKITM010000042.1, from coordinate 13,670 downwards.
CGCGAGCGGCATGTGAGCCCACTCTGGCGCGCTGGCCATCGAGCTTTTGCCAGTCTTGTTGCCACCATAGCGCTGTATTGGAGACCTGCGCTTTATATTCCAGCTCATAAAGAATGGTTTCCGACTGCAGTTGCTGATTGGCCGCGTATGTAACTGCGATAATCAGGCCGCTAAAAAATACCAAACTGGCGTATATCGGTTTATAGATTCGGCGTATGCGTTGCCGGTAGGCAAAGCCAACGATGACAGTCCAGCTGCCCCCTAGCAGAAAGCCAAGTGTCAGGGTGCTGAGTTGATCTTGGCCCAGATAGAGCCGGGAGATTGCCAGCAGGATCAGCGCCAAGCTGGCAAGAATATACGGCCAGCGTCTATGGATTCGGCGTAGGTCTGCTGATTCCATTACTGCGAAAAAACCGAGAGTCGTGGTTGCCAGCACAAATTCGCTGCTGGGCGCACTGGCATCCAGGGTAAGGCCGGTAGCTTCTGGCGCTGCTCTGAGGATGGCGCTGAGGATCAGCTGCAGAATACTGCCCCCGGCAATAGCTAGCAACCAGTGGCCGGCAGCTTTATAACGCTGTTGCAGCAACAACCAGACAAGGGTTATCCCTGCGGCAAATAACAATACCGGCCAGCGACCGAGCTGGTAGAGCGTGATCATTAGTGGGTCTACCATTTCGCTCCGTAGTGCAGCGGCAAGGTCGGCCACACTTTGGTCGAGCCGCAATGGCTGATCGCCCCAAGGCATCAGCAGTAAAAGCACTAACAATAATATAATGGTGGTAATTAATGAAAGCCCTAGCATGGCGAGTGATAAAGCTTCCGGTTTTGAGGGGTCGATCAGTGCGGATACCGGACGCCCTAATAGCGGATGGCGACGAGACCAGCGAATCAAGTGCCGTAGGCTGCGCACCGAAAACCTGACGATAGTGTCGTAAAGCAGGCGGAACAGCCATACCGAAAGCCCGATAACCAGCGCTAGTACAATTAGCACCATCGCCAGCCTGCCGGTATATTCTGAAGCCACTTCGAGCGATGCGCCAAAAATCATTCCGGGCAACAAGTAAGCCGGTGCCCAGGCGATGCAGGCGGGGATATCAATTTTTAAAAATCGCTGGGGAGACATGCCCAACATCCCGGCAACCGCAGGTACTACTGGACGCAAGGGACCGATGAACCGTCCAAGGACGATGCTTTTATTGCCGTGTTTGTAGATAAAATCCCGCGCCTGATTGAGCATCTTAGGATAATTGCGGAAGGGCCACATTTGCGCCAGTTGTTCGCGGTATTTATGCCCCAGCAGATAGCTGATGAGGTCACCGGCAAAAGCCCCGGCTGATGCGGCTATCCAAATGGTATAAAAGTCCAGAACACCTAGGGCGATTAACGCGCCGATACCGACCAAAATCATAACCCCGGGAATCAGTATGCCGACCAGAATTAACGACTCCACCAGCGCAATCAGAAACACGATCAAGCCCGCCCAGGCACTGTGCGCGCTGACCCAGTTTAGTAACTCATGCGTCCATCCTGATTCTGGCATAGCGTTATTGTATGGCATCTCATGCAAATGAGTTTTAATAATTACTATGGGGCTTGAATTTGTTGGCAACTCCACCATATTATGGAGTAGCATTAGGGAATATTCTGAATTACGGTTCGGAAAAAGAGGAGGGTAGTAATGAAATACTGGTATATATTGATTATTGCAGCACTGGCTATTTCCGGCTGCGATGCAAACAATGAAGCACCCGGCGAAAGCAATACCTCAGTATCTATTGAGGGTAGTTGGAAGCGCGCAATTCCCGGCATGCCGAGCGAGTATGAGGGGGTGACCTTTAGCCCGGACGGGAATTATGGCTTTATTAATATCGCCTCGATGAGTGCCGTCGGTTGGGAACTAACCGGTCAGCAGTTGAAGTTGAGCAGTATCACAGAACGCTATCCCCAGCCGGAAACCAGTAGTCATACAATTGAAACCCTGACAGATACCGAGTTGGTATTAAGTGGTGATGGCTATTCCAGCGGTAACTATACCCGCGATGATGATTTCGCCGGTATGGTTAGTGGCAAGCTTAGCTTTAAAGCTGATAAGGATTTACCCGCAGATGCCGTCTTAATCTTACAGCTAAACGATGTCAGCCTAGCGGATGCGCCTAGTGATATGGTTGCTACCCAAATGATTCTTGTGCCCGGTAACAGCAGCCCGATTGCTTGGCGGATATATTACCCGGCTGTAGGTATTGATACACGCAATAGCTACAGCGTATCAGCTACTATCGTTTTCGATAATCAAGTTCAGTTTCGCACTACCAGCCATTATCCGGTGTTGACCGCCGACCATGGCAATACGCTTGATATCGAAGCGGATGCCATGGTGGCCAGTGCTCAAGCAGGTGGTGAGACCCTGCAGGGCATGTATAACTACATGGCCGATGTTGCTCTGTTTATGAATTGTACCGATGGTAAAACTTATTCGGTGGCCATGGCCGGGGATAGTATCAGCCTGGAAAGGGCCTATCTTGAACTAAGCGCAGGGGATAACGCCAAAGTTTGGATTGAGGTGACTGGCAGCCTAGTTGAGCAAGCCGGAATGGAAGGCAATACAACTGAAACAGCGTTACTGGTGGAAAAGATGATGAATATTGACACACAGAAATCTTGCGCTAGCGGCCCGTCGGACTTTGGTCTTGTAGGTAAAAAGTGGCAACTATTTGCTGCCCCCGGTAACGATTTACCGGTAGAAATGGATCTGTCACAAGCGCATCTCGAATTCACAGCTGAAGGCACCGCCAGTGGTAGCAACGGTTGCAATCGGGTGAATGGCGGCTACACGCTGAATGATTATGAAATTATGATAGGGCCGATGATGAGTACGCGCAAAGCCTGTCCCGGGGATCAAGCTGCGCTGGAGAAGGTATTCATGGCTGCTTTCGATGACATCGACAGTTATGAGATTAAAGGTGGTGTATTAAACCTGATGATTGCCGGTGAACCGACGCTGCAGTTTAAAGTAGCGGATATACTCGCGGAAACTTCCGATAAAACGGCTGGCGCAAGTATTGTCGGAAAATGGTAGCTGAACAATCTTAGGAATTCTGCTGTGACAGAAGATATCAAACTTGCGGATAAAGTCTATCTTGATTTCTCTGATGCGGGCAAAGTCTCGGGCAGAACCGGTTGTAATCAACTGAATAGTAGGGTGAACTCAAGTTCTAAGTGCACCAATTGAAATTTGGTATTGGTGCAAGCACGATGATGGCCGGTTTGGCAATAAACCGGAAGCCGCAGACTCTCGAGTGTTTGTCTAAAAAATTGATAAGAGGCCGCACCTGCCTGCTCGGAAATATCGCCGCTGACAACCACAGCATCTGGCGACCACTCGCGTACACGCTCAATAATATCTTTCAGTTGTTGCCAAACCAATTCACCCCGATATGGGGTGTTTGGTGATTCCGGTAAATGGCAATCTGATATTTGGATGAGTTTAATTGGCTGCATTTTAGTATCGTATATGTTTTGGAAGCCAATAAAAAACGGACCGTAGCCCGTTTCTTATAGCTTGGATTCAAGCAATTAGATAATCACTGATTAAGGCAATGATTAACGCAAGGATTAACGATCATCTCTAATTTCGGCATCCGCAGCGCTACGGCCAACAGAAGCTATTCCATTTTGACAACCGCTAGTTGATTTGTACATCTGGCTGCGACCAATAACCTGGTGGTTTTTAGCTTTAAGGACAAAATACTCGCGTCCGTCTTTAGCCTCTTTTACTTCAAAACATTTTTCATCACTGCAGTTATTACGCACAGACTCGATGCCATTCATACAAGCAGCGTTGCTGTTATAGGCCTCGGAAGTCAAAATGACCTCACCATTACCTGCTTTTAGTACAAAAAAATCTTTACCGTTCTTCATTTTGTTAACTACAAATTTACCAGCCATTGTATTTCTCCTCTATGGATACAATATGTAATTTAAGTAATGCCCGCTAAGTGTCGCAATTTAACCGCTGATTAGCAAGTATTTAAACTGAAATTTTCTCCGTAACCTAGGAGTTTGTATGTCTTTATCGCGTCTTGGAATTATGGGTGCAGTAACACGATTTGCTGCAAAGCTGCGTTTCCCCAACTTGTTTTTGCTGTTTGTTGTGCTTTTAGGGGTAAATATTGTAGTCCCCGACCCACTGCCTTTTGCCGATGAGATACTTATGGCTTTGGGTGCACTACTGCTGGCCCGTTGGCGAAAAACACCAGAAGAGCCTGAGACTGATGAAACGCGGACAGATACAAAACCTGAATAAAGCTGTAAATATCAGATTCTGCCATACAATCGTCATAATTCAACAGCAAACTATTGTCTCCAAATATTCTTATTCATAAGGAGACAAAAGTGAAACGATTTATACCATTCGAAGGTGGCAACGCCGATGAGCTGCTGGCACAATTAGCTCCGGAAGACCGACTGATTCCCTACCAGGTTAGTTGGGCTGATGATGAAGTCACAGCGCCTGTAACAAACCGCTTAGTTAATCCAGATGCAGCTCCAGCAGGTCGCCGGGTTCAAGCTGCCACTGTGCTGCCAGGCCGCCGTTAATCTCTAGTACATATTGTGCCGGCGCAGCACTGGGGTATCCAGGACATGTGGGAGTCCGGCAGGGCGGGGTATTGGCAGAGATATTAATTAATTTCAGATTTTGATCGAAGTAGATAATATCGAGAGAAATCTTGGTGTTTTTCATCCAAAACGACATCGGCACAGCGCTAGGATAAATAAATAACATGCCATGGTCGGCTGCCATTTCTGTGCGATACATTAAACCTAAAGCTTGTTTTTCGAGACTCCTGACAACTTCAACATTCACGCTATGACCGTTTATACGGACATATGGGCCGGAAGCGGAGCAGGCAGTCAGGCTGTAACCGAGTATCAAGATTGATAGAAATAGAAACAGCTTATGAGCTGAGCGAAGTGTTTGTCGGCTGAAAATCATACATAGATTCTACCCGATTCTGCGCTTAACTGTAGCTTCAGATAGCTTGGCTACCTTCCGTAGCCTCAAGAGTGTCCGGTAGTTGAATATCAAGATCATCCTCGGTTTCATTATCAAGACCGCGTAAAATATCGCCCAACTGTGCCGGGTCAATACTACCCATCAAGTTCACGAAAACCAAATCTTGCTCATCAATACTGAGAACCACAATACCGGTCATACGCTGGTCTACAATTTTGCTCATTACTAAAGTTTGCTCAGTGTCTTCATTGACCCTGACCAGAACCTCCCAGCCTTGTTTCTTTAAATGCTGACTGGTATCTGCGGCGCGTTTGCGCAAGCGCGGGTTATCGCCTTCAACCTCATAGATAGCTACCCGAACTGCGCGTACATTCTTGAGCAATGCCCCCACTTCAGGGTCTTCATCTGCGTCAGTTGCCCAGCGTGCCATGCGCAATATTGCAGGACCAAATGAAATAGACAACACCCGGTCGGCTTCTGTCCAGCCGGGCAAGCTTAAATCGGCATAACCTGGGTCGTTCGGGCGGTTACCGCTGAAACCGCATGCGGTTAATAGCAGCAGCAGGACTATGGACAAGGCAATGTTTTTCATTTGCGACGGCTCCTTCCTATGGGTCTATGTCGATATCAACATCGAAGGATTCGGTTATTTTGCCAAGGTCCTTCGGGTCAATATTACCGATAATGTTGATAAAAACGGCCTGGTCTTTATCGCCTGCAACCAGTACTGTCATGCCTTCTATTTTGCCGTCTATCATTTTCATAAACACATGGGTTTCTGCGCCGTCTTTTTTGACTTTTACAATCTGTTCCCAGTTTTCAGTTTCCAACTGTTTACGGGATTTATTGATTTGACCAATCGCCGCATCTGCGTTGCCATCAATATTATAAATTTGAACCCGAATGGCTTTCAGCCCTTTCATCACTGCCAAGGCTTCCGGGTCATCATCGCCGATAATGGCGCTGGCAAATTGCAACATGGAGGGACCCAGGTTAATTTCAACATTGGGCTCACCATAGCTACTGGTCAGGTCGCCGAAATCAACATATCCGGCCAGTTTTTTGATCTCATTGGTTTGTGTCATGCCGGTGCTGCTGAGTAACAAACCAAGCATAACGGTTAAGCTGATGGTGAATTTTCGTAGTGTAATGTTCATCTCGTATCTCCAGGTATTGATTTAATTTGTCTTTATCTAATTTAATTTATAGGTCGATATTTTCAATTTTTACAGGGTTATCGATATCGCGATAGGGTTGTCTTAGCGGCGCTTGTCCGGCAAGAATTTTGTGCATCTGCTGGTTGAGTTCATCGCGGGTTAGCTGGTCTGCCTGGTTCAGGCTTTTACCAAGGTATGCTAGCGCGATCCGTATATCTTCACGAGCCTGCAGAATTTCAGCTCGGTTAGGTTGGCTATTAATGCCGATAGCAATGATCAAACTCATTGCCAGCGCAGAACCGATAGCCCAGGATTGTCCGGTTTGCCAGTTCGCGGGGTTTAGCCAGGCAAAGCGATTATTCCGGGTTTGGGATTGGGATTGGTCGGGTATCGCCAGCAGGCGCGCCTCGAGAGTAGCCGATACGCTTTCAATCTCCAGCTCATCTAGCCCTTTGCGCAAGGCCCAGGCATCAATAATGGTACTGGCCATGGCCTGGTCGGATGCGCTTGCCTGTTTTAGCCGCTCGGCTTGTTGCATATCCATGTCGCCGGCCAACAGCTCTTCTATAGCATCATCAAATGTCTGCTGATTCATTTTTTTAAGGTCTTTGTTGATGTCTTTCATGTGGTTTCAACTTTTGGTAATTTGGCGCGTAATTGTTGGCGTGCGCGGTATAAATTAATTTTCACTTGGGAAAGGCTGAGTTCCAACATTTCAGCTATTTCAAGATAACTGTGTTGCTGCACATCGCGAAATATAACCAACGACCGATAAGGCTCTTTAAGGTTGGTAATGGCATCTTTTAGCCATTTTCCTAACTGGTCTTGTTCCATTTCAAAAACCGGGTCACGATGATCTTCAATTTCAGGGACTTCATTAGTTTGTGGCCGGCGTTTTCTGATACGGTCAATGCAAGCGTTGCGGGTAACTTGCAGCAACCAGGCCCGTTTGACTTCCTCTTGGGTTTTTTCCATCCGCTGCCAGAGCTTTAAATAGGTTTCCTGGGTGACATCTTCGGCTTCCGCACGGTCGCGCAGCATATACACCGCCAGGGTAAAAACCCGGTGTTGATGCTGTTTAACCATGGCATTGAAGCGTTGCTGCATATTCTCTCTCGTGTTGTCCTATACCAGCTTAAACGCTGCCGCTATGGAAAAGTTACAAAACAATCACCTTTGTTTTACTAAAGCTACAGAACGGCCCCCGTTATTTTTGTTCTCAATGCTGCCATAGTTTGTGTCCTGTTAAGGGGCGCTGGGTGTTTAATGGTATCGGTTAGATGATGGCTTACTCCCCTTATTTTGTCATTCCGGCGTAGGCCAGAATCCAGTGTTTTCAATGGTTTACCGGATACCGACTAGCACCGGAAGAACAAACTTGGAGTTAACAAGACAGCAATGACTGAGGTACAATACAACACTCATTTCAGGTATAAGGCAAACAGCATGCAAGTCGCTAAAGATCGGGTAGTAACACTTCATTACACATTAAAGCTGGAAGACGGTTCAACCCTTGAAAGTTCAGAAGGCAAGGAGCCGCTGGTATACTTGCACGGCATGGGCAATATTATTCCCGGCCTGGAAAAAGGCCTTGAAGGCAAAACCGCAGAGGATGATGAAGTTTCGATTACAGTCACTCCCGCAGAAGCTTATGGCGAATATAACCCCGAACTGCAAATGCGCATGCCCATTAAAAATATCAAAAGTCAGGGCAAGCTAAAAGCCAACACCATGGCAATTATCGAGACGGAAAAGGGGCAGCGCCAGGTTATGGTAATTAAAGTGGGCCGTTTTCATGCCGATGTTGATGCCAACCACCCCTTGTCAGGTCAAACCCTGGTTTTTGAAGTCAACATAGATAGTGTTCGCGAAGCCAGTGCGGAAGAAATCGAGCATGGTCATGTCCACGGGCCGGGTGGTCACCAGCACTAGCGCCACCAATATCAGCGCTGTTTTCTTGCGCTGATAGCAGTAACCCCCCGATTTTTTAAGAGCATTGATAAGCTTGCGCTATTTGCGGTATAATTCGCTGACCGACCGGTCGGTCAGCGAATTATAAGGCAAACGAATGAATCAGGCTATACCCTCTCAGTCCACTGGTAGCGCAGTTGAATCAATTTTAGAAGCCGCTGAGAAACTCTTTGCCGAGCAAAGCTTTTCCGCTGTTTCTATGCGCCAGATTGGTGATCAGGCCGGAGTTTCAAAAGCCAATGTTTTCCATCACTTTGGCAGCAAAGATAAGCTGTATAAAGTCGTGATTCAACGGATTATTCAAGCATCAAGAAAATTACTCGAAGAACTAGATAGCGGTGAGGACGACTATCGTTCCCGTTTATCCCAGTTCAGCCGAGGCCACCTGAATAATATTTTGTCCAACTGTCAGGGCGCCTGCTTATTATTGCAGGAGTCTAGAGCAACTCGCAGTGGTCATGGTCAGCAAATGGCAGCGGAATTACTGGGTAAGCAATTTAACCGTTTGGTAAATTTAATCGAGATGGGCCAGCAGGCCGGTGAACTACGAAAGAACATGGATCCCGCAATGGTGGCCAGTATGTTGGTATCGGCGAATTTATTTTTCTTCGAGGCTTTGCCTATTATCGCGCACCTCGATACCGTCGACTTTGCCAACGACCCGGATAAATACGCACAAGGTGTCATAGACCTTCTGTTTAATGGGATTGGCGCTGGAGGGCAGGAAGGATGAGTTTTATGATTAAATATACTGGTAAATATTTTGGTAAATATACAGCTGCTCTGATTCTCATAATTGGGCTTTACGGCTGTGGTGGCGAGGATGAAGAAAACAAGCAGGCGGGATCAGGTAATAACACCAGTACCACTATGATAAGTGTAGCAACGGCAGAACGCGCCCCGTTGCGTTATTGGATTGAAACAGTTGGAGTTCTGGAAAGTATAAATAGTCCGAAAATCGCTGCTGAAGTTTCCGGTAAGATTACCAAAATATTGGTAAAAAGCGGCGAATCTGTGCGTGCCGATGAGGTATTGCTGATTGTAGACTCAAGTAACTTAAAGCTGCAGGAAAAAGCAGCTAGAGCCGAACTTAAACAACTCTCTGTGCTGATTGAGAATGAAGCCAGGCGGGTAAAAAGACTCACCGACCTGGATAAGAAAAACTATGTTTCTAAAAGCGGCCTAGATGATGCCCGGGCTAAACTTGCTTCTTATAAGGCGCAGTCGGAAGCCGCTAGAGCCAATCTTTCGCTGGCGAAGGATCAATTAGCGCGTACCGAAATCAAAGCACCTTTTGATGCCAAGATTGATACGCGGTTGGTATCGGTCGGCGATTATTTACGCCCCGGAACACCAGTTTTTACCCTTGCCGAAACCGACCGTCTACAGGCGCGTCTGCCAGTTCCTGAAATTGCCGGTGGCAAGCTAAAGAGCGGCCAATTGGTTGAGATAACCATTGCCACTGATACAGATAATGTGGTGACTTCTAAAATTCGTGAAATCCAGCCGGTGATTACCGCAGGTGCCCGTTCATTAATATTATTGGCAGATGTTACGGCGGCAAACAATCGCTATCCGGGGGCAACGGTTCGGGCGCGGGTACTGATTGGCGAAAACCCGGATGCCGTATTAGTTCCGGCAATTAGTATTGTTCGGCGACCTGCCGGTGATGTGGTCTATTTAATATTTGCTAACCGGGCAGAACAACAAGTAGTGCAACGAGGCCAGAGCCGGGCAGGAAAAATAGAGGTTCTCAGCGGCTTGGATGGCAGCGAAATGATAGCGACTGACGGTGCCGGGTTTCTTACCGATGGCGCCAGTGTTCGGATTGCAAAATGAATCTACCTGAGATCGCGGTTCGCCGACATGTACTGACTTGGATGCTGTCTGCGTTAATGGTGCTGTTTGGCATTATCGCTTACAAAGATATCGGCGTTGATCGCTTCCCAGAAATCGATTTTCCGATGATTTCGGTGACCACAATTTTACCGGGGGCTACACCTGAAATTATTGATTCCAGCATTACCAATGTTATTGAAACCTCAGTCAATGCGGTGCCTGGAATTGAGCATATGCACTCCCGATCTGCTCCGGGTATTTCTATAATCAATGTGCAGTTTGATAACAGCAAAGATGTGGATGTTGCTTTTAATGAAGTGCAGGCTAAAGTCAGCGGTGTTTTGCGTGACCTGCCCCGCGATGTAGAACCACCGATTTTGGCAAAGGTCGAATTTGGTTCAATGCCCATTATCTGGCTAACACTGTCGGGCGATCGCACTTTACAGCAACTGAATCAATACGCCCGAAATACGATCAAAAAAAGCTTGGAAACCATTGATGGAGTAGGTGAGGTTAGAATTGGAGGCGGGCGTAAACGCACCATTCGAGTTAATCTGGACTTGGCAAAAATGGCCGCCTTGCGAGTGGCAGTACCGGATCTTGTGCGCACCTTCCAAGCAGAACACCTGAGCTTACCGGGCGGTTTTTTGGTGGATGGTAAACGCGAAGACCTAATCCAGCTCGATCTTGAATATCACCATCCGCAAGATCTCGCAGAAATGATTATTGCCTATCCAGGTAATGGCATGGATTCAAGCCTGCCAGCGGCGCCGATTCGCTTAGGCGATATAGCAGAAATTGAAGATGGGCTGGCCGATTACCGTCAGCTTGCGCGCTTCAACGGCGAGCCGACAGTAGGCTTGGCTATAGTCAGAATTCAAGGTGCCAACACGGTTGCCATAGTTGATGAGGTTGAGCGTCGCTTGGCGGAAGAAATTGTGCCGCAACTCCCCGCTGGGATGTTTATTGGGGTGGCGCATAACGACGGCGTTGAAATCCGTGGCATTGTTTCGGTATTAAAAGAACATTTATTGTTAGGCACGCTGCTAACCGCTTTTGTGGTTTTGCTGTTTTTACGCAATTTCCGCTCAACTTTAATAATCGCTGCGGCTATTCCGGTGTCTTTACTGGGTGCGGTGGCGGTCATGTACTTCATGGGTTATACCTTTAACACCATGACCCTGCTGGCATTACTACTGCTAATCGGCATTGTGGTGGACGATGCCATTGTGGTGTTAGAAAACATCTTCCGGCATCGCGAAGAAATCGACCCCGGGTCCAGAAGGGCTGCAGTTAACGGTAGTAATGAAGTTGTATTTGCGGTGTTGGCAGCAACCCTCACACTGGTTTCCATTTTTGTTCCGGTTATCTTTATGGAAGGCATCATCGGCCGGTTTTTTGAAGCTTTCGCGGTAGTAGTAACCGCCGGAGTACTGGTTTCCTTGTTTGTGTCTTTGACGCTAACACCCATGCTGTGTTCCCGTTATTTACAGCTTGGACAAAAGAAAGGCCGGATTTCAAGTTGGCTGGGGCGAGGGTTTGATAAACTGGATGATGGCTACCGCTGGTTGCTAGAACACGCGCTGAAGCGGCGAGCTTTAGTGGTATTGGTAACAGTTATAATTGTCTTGAGCAGTGGTTTTTTCTTCGCCAACATCGGCAAGGGTTTTATGCCGGAAGAAGATGAAGGTCGCTTTCAGGTGACTTTCAAAGCACCTCTGGGCTCCAGCATAGAGTACACGGCTGAAAAACTCACCGAGCTGGAAGCCATTCTTAAAGCTCAACCATCGGTCGATACTTATTTTTCAACCATTGGTAGTGGTCTTTCCCGCCAGGTGAACCAGGGTAATGTACTGGTACGCTTAAAATCATGGCGTGAACGCACGCAGTCCCAAACTGAAGTAATTATTGAACTAGGTGAGAGTTTTGCCAGCATTCCCGGCCTCAATGCCTACCCATCGCCTTTACCAATGATCGGCGGTCAACGCGGCGAACCCTTGCAGTTTGTACTCGGTGGCCCTGAGTTGGCGAAGGTGGCAGAACTAGCAGCACAACTACAGGAAAAGCTGAAACAATATCCTGAAGTAGGCGCACCCGATCTCGACTTGCAGCTGACCCTGCCGCAACAATCCGTGGTGGTAGACAGAGAAAAGGCCAGAGCGCTAGGTATACTTTCAAGCGACATTGCCCTGTCGATTAATGTGTTGGCATCAGGCTTTGATATCGCCCGCTATAACGATGAGCCCGGTGATGGCCAGCGTTATGATATTCGGCTCAAGGCCGCAGCAGGCGAGTTACGCGAAAATGTTGATCTAGCCCATATCTGGCTGCGCGGCGGTAGTGGTGAAATGGTGCGCATGGATAATATCGTCAGCTTAGAAGACAAATTGGGTGCAGCCGTAGTATCGCGCCTGGATCTGCGTTACGCCGCCTATTTTTATTCAACACCACGAGGTTCTCTGGGAGGTGCAGTAGAGCAAATATTGCAAGCATCAGAAGGTTTGCTACCACCGGGATACAGCGTGCGAATGATCGGACGGGCAGAAGAATTTGGTAAAACCATGGGCTATATGGTGTTTGCTTTTGTTACCGCATTATTGCTGGTGTTTATGGTTCTCGCCAGCCAGTTTAACTCCTTCCTACAGCCCTTAATTGTGATGGTGGCTCAGCCACTGGCGATTATTGGTGGTGTTGCTGCGTTATGGCTAACCGGTCACAGCCTGAATATGTTTTCAATGATAGGCCTGGTGCTACTGGTTGGCCTGGTTGCCAAAAACTCAATATTGTTGGTCGATCGCACCAATCAATTACGAGAAAAAGGTGAAAATGTCAAAGATGCCTTAATCAAAGCCTGCCCGCAACGCATGCGACCGGTATTAATGACCTCATTAACCGTTATTCTGGCAATGATACCCGCCGCCCTTAGCAAGGGTGCAGGCGCAGATGTGAACTCACCTTTGGCAGTTGCTGTAATTGGCGGCATGATCAGCTCAACCCTGTTGACTTTGGTTGTAGTGCCTACCGTTTACTATATTATTGAGGGTCGTGCGGAAAGGAAGGCAAACCGAGCAGCAAGACAATCACAGAGAAATTAAGTTCTTCTGTTAAATTTACTTTGATTAATTCGGTGATTAATTCGGGACAGACCCGAATGGCACTCCCTTGAGGGCAAGGGCATTTATATGCAATTGCCACTAGCCCCATGGGAGGCTGCTCTGGGTGCAACAATCGAGGTGCCAACACCAGCTGGTAAGGTAAGTCTAAAGATCGCTGAGGACTCTCAAGCCGGCAAAAAGATGCGCATCAAAGGGCGTGGATTACCCGGCAAAGATCCAGGTGATTTTTATGTGGTATTGCCACCCGCCGATGATGAAAAAGCCCGTAAGCTGTATGAGGGTATGCGTGATGAGCTGGAGTTTAACCCAAGACAGAAGCTAAACCTGGTCTGAGCAGCATGTCTGCATGGTGTAGAAGAAGTTGTTAAGTAAGCGGTTAATAAACACCGCCCTTGCTCACCCACCCCTGATCTGATCCATGTTGATATTGCCCGGTAGCAATGCCACGATGGCTTCCACGGTTTCTGCTTTTGGCAGTTCAGTAAACACATAGCGCAGATAAGCATACGGTTCCAGGCCATTGGCCTTGGCTGTCTCGATCAGCGAGTACAGGTTAGCACTGGATTTAACCCC
>JAKITM010000159.1 GCA_021648045.1 Lysobacterales bacterium | reverse complement strand
GATTTTTGCCTGAATTGCGCAATATTAAATAATTATATAAACCAACTAGGATCGTATAAATGGCTAAGGACTTAATTAACTGGAACCCTGAAGATGAACAGCAGTGGTTGTCGGAAGGCAAAAAAATCGCCACTCGAAATTTATGGATTTCGATTCCCGCGCTGTTATGCGGTTTTGCAATATGGCTATATTGGGGAATCATCACTGTTCAGATGATGAATCTGGGGTTCCCGTTTGAGCATGCGGAATTATTTACCCTAATGGCTATAGCGGGTTTATCAGGAGCCACTTTAAGGATCCCCAGTACATTTTTTATTCGCATTGCTGGCGGTCGAAACACTCTTTTTATTACCACAGCATTGCTGATGATTCCCGCACTAGGTGCGGGTTTTGCATTATCTGACCCAGATACACCCTTGTGGCAATTCCAATTGTGGGCCTTACTTAGCGGCTTTGGTGGCGGTAATTTTGCATCATCAATGTCTAATATCAGTTACTTCTACCCTAAGAAAATACAAGGTTACTCACTAGGAATGAATGCGGGCCTGGGTAACTTTGGTGTGACCACCATGCAAATTTTAGTACCTTTGGTAATGACATTTGCTTTATTTGGCGCACTTGGAGGTGATTCCTTGGTGCTGCAAAATACCAGCGGTACATTGATTGGCAAAATTGAGATTGGCACCGAAACCTATATCCAGAATGCGGGCTTTGTATGGATGTTAATTCTGCTGCCGCTGGTGTTTATTATCTGGTTTGGCACAAATAACATAGCCGATGAGCATGTCTCGCCGAATGTTGGCTCGCCGATTGCGGCTTTTGGGAAAATTCTGTTCATGCTGAGTATTGGCCTAATGACAGCCGCTTTTGGCTTGTGGTTGCTACTACCCGCAAATACTGGCGGTTCAGGCCTGGAGCTTAATAAATTTATCGTGCTACCGATCGTAGTCGTTCTTACTGTTGGCTTACTAAAGTTTATACCAGGCTCAATTGGCAGAAATTTAAGCCGGCAGTATAAAATATTTGGGAATAAACATACCTGGGTAATGACCGTTATCTATGTCATGACTTTCGGTTCCTTTATTGGCTTTTCTGCAGGTTTTGCATTAGCTATTAAAGTAATTTTTGGATTCCAGCACATCCTAGTTGATGGCGTGATGACGCACGACACGATTAATTTTAATGGGCCAAGTGCATTAATGTACGCATGGATGGGCCCCTTTATCGGTGCCTTGATAAGACCTGTTGGTGGCATCCTTGCAGACAAGATAGGCGGCGCCAAAGTTACCCAGTATGTTGCTATCGTAATGATTATTAGCGCGCTTGGTGTTGCCTACTTTATGCAGCAAGCCTATGTTAGCGCAACCCCTGAGCAGTACTTCTTACCATTTTTCCTGCTCTTTTTAGTGCTCTTTGCAGCAACTGGGGTTGGCAATGGGTCTACATTTAAAACCATTGCAGTGATTTTTAATCGTGAACAAACCGGCCCAGTGTTGGGCTGGACTTCAGCCATTGGTGCGTACGGGGCATTTTGGATACCCATAATTTTGGGTGAGCAAATCAAATTATCTACTCCAGAATATGCGCTGTACGGATTCACCGCTTTTTACGGCATCTGCCTGATTTTGAATTGGTGGTTTTATTTAGGCCCTAAGGCAGAGTTTCAGAATCCCTGATAGACAAACAAACCTGAGGGCACCTCTATTAATTCAATGAACGCGCATCTTGAGTCCAAAATTCACCGTTTCTGCGTTATGAAACTTGCCAATAGCAAGCTATTACCTGCATTTCATGCCTTGAACCGGAGAATTTTGAATCTCAATCTGACACATCCAGAATTAATAGAGATGCCCTTGATATATAACAACTACCGAGAAAGATAATATGAGCCATTTTTTAGATAGATTAAGCTACTTCACAAAACAAAAGCCAGAAGAGTTTTCATCTGGACACGGTATAACCACCGATGAGAGCCGTGACTGGGAGCGGGTTTACCGCGACCGCTGGGCGCACGACAAAGTAGTGCGCTCTACTCATGGGGTTAATTGTACTGGTTCTTGTAGTTGGAAAATATATGTAAAACGAGGTTTGGTAACCTGGGAAACTCAGCAAACAGATTATCCCCGTACTCGCGATGATTTACCCAACCATGAGCCACGAGGGTGTGCGCGCGGTGCCAGTTATTCCTGGTATTTATATAGTGCTACCCGGCTTAAATACCCGATGATTCGTAGTCGCTTATTGCGCTTGTGGAGGCAGGCAAAACAGCAGCACCCAGACCCTGTAGATGCCTGGGGTTCTATTATGAGCAATGAAGAATCCTGTAAGTCATACAAGTCAGTTCGTGGTCTTGGTGGATTTGTTCGGGGTGACTGGGAGGAGATTAATGAAATAATTACAGCCTCTAATGTATCTACAATCAAGCAGTATGGCCCTGATAGGATTTCTGGATTTTCACCCATTCCGGCCATGAGCATGGTCTCTTATGCTGCAGGCAGTCGTTATCTATCCTTAATTGGAGGGGTTTGCCTAAGTTTTTATGATTGGTACTGTGATTTGCCACCTGCATCCCCACAAGTATGGGGCGAGCAGACCGATGTGCCAGAAAGTGCTGATTGGTACAACTCATCCTACATCATTGCCTGGGGTTCAAATGTTCCACAAACTAGAACTCCCGATGCACATTTTTTTACTGAAGTAAGGTATAAAGGCACAAAAACCGTAGCAGTTACTCCGGATTACTCTGAGGTTGCAAAACTTTGTGACCAATGGATGCCAGCCAGGCAGGGCACAGATGCGGCGCTAGCAATGGCCATGGGGCATGTGATCTTGTCTGAGTTTCATAGGGATAATCCCAGCAAATACTTTGATGAATACTGCCGTACTTATACCGATATGCCATTTCTGATTCGTCTGGATGAGCATGAGTCTGGATATGTTGCAAGTCGAACTTTACGGGCCAGTGATATAGACGGGCTGGATGCCGATGAAAAAGCTGAATGGCAATCTATATTGATTGATGAGCACAGCAATAAGTTGGTGGTTCCAAATGGTACGGTGGGATCACGCTGGAGTACGGTTAAAGGTAAATGGAATCTTGAAAACAAGAATGTCGCCGATGGTTCTGAAATCTTACCGTTAAAGTCATTGCTGGATAAGCATGATGAAGTACTAGAAGTTTCGTTTCCATATTTTGCTTCAAAAGAGCATGATCAAGAAATATTCAAGCACACCAACCACGAAGAAATCATTAAACACAAAATTCCGGTGCGTAAAATACAAACCAAAGATGGCGAAAAATATGTCGCCACAGTGTTTGATTTAATGATGGCA
>JAKITM010000158.1 GCA_021648045.1 Lysobacterales bacterium | reverse complement strand
CCAGAAGTTTTTTCTGGGTACCGATAGCGCCCCGCATCCACGGGCTGCCAAAGAATCAGCCTGTGGCTGTGCCGGCATTTACACCGCACATGCCGCTATCGAATTATATGCCGAGGTTTTTGAAAAGAAAGGTGCGCTGGACAAACTCGAAGCCTTTGCCAGTTTCCACGGCCCAGACTTTTATCGCTTACCCCGCAATCAGGAAACCATTACTTTGCAAAAACGGGCTTGGAAAGTACCTGCTGAATTTAAGTTTGGAGATAAAACCTGTGTTCCATTTAGGGCTGGGGAAACCGTTAACTGGAAATTACTAAGTTAGTTTTCCCAGCATACTTTCATGAGTGAAGGAAATAGCGGGGCTTTCTGGGATGAAGTATGGAGGGGATTGGTTACTGTAGGTGATTGTTGATGAGTTTTGAAAGAAAATTGATCTTCAACTGAGAAATTTAACCGATTATTCTGATAAATGACCGTAAACTTACTTAATTAGATTATAAAGCCCGTTAACTTGGTTTCTCCGGTTATTATTCTAATATTATGCTATAATCCGGTTATATTCCTACATTTGCGGTTAAAAATCCGTGGTTTGCATACAAATGTCTCATAAATTAGGTTATGGCTTCTTAATAGAACACTACAAGTTAAAAGCTCTGCCACTGAGCAGCTATGCGCTGATTGATAGCGCTATACACGGTAGGCAAAAACGAACCATAGGCGGACAATGCCAAGAGCTATTTGAGCCCGCCTACCAACCCAAAAACACCCTCATTGGGCACCTGCAATTCGCACTTCGTTACCAGGGGCTTAATCTTCATGTTATGGCGCTTTTGTTTGACCAAGCAGGTGAAGCAGAGTTGTGCGAATGGATTACAGCCAGCCCGGAATCTCGCTATGCGCGTAGAGCCTGCTTTCTCTATGAGTGGATAACAGGAAGTTCATTACCCATTGACGACCCTGTCCCCTCACGAGCCAGCTATATTCCAGTTGTTAATGTTGATCAACAATTTGCCAGCAGCGCCGGTGAACGACTCCGACGGTTTCGTGTACTCAACAATCTGCCAGGATCGAGTATGTTTTGCCCCATGGCAGACCGCTCGGAATTACTGCAAGAAATGCTTGCCAAGGATTTAAAAGGTCGCACACAGGAGGTTCTGGAAAAATATGAACCGGGTCTATTGCGGCGCGCAGCTGCATACCTGTACCTGAAAGAAACCCAATCTTCATTTGAAGTAGAAAGAGAAAAGTCATCACCCCAGCGGCAACAACGATTCGCAGATTTACTAAAACAGGCAGACACCCGGGAAGTCCTTACGGAAGCAAGGCTGGTAGAACTACAAAACGCGGTACTTGACCCCCGTTTTCATGAATATACCTGGCGCAGTCAGCAAAACTGGATAGGTAAAGATCTCGGATATAGTAAGAAAGTAGACTTTGTACCACCAAGACCCGAACACCTGACTAATCTTATGACCGGTTTATTAGCAATTGCACAAGACTTCGCCAGTAGCACGGAACCAGTAGTTGCGGCAACAGCTATAGCCTTTGGTTTTGTCTATATTCATCCATTCATGGATGGCAATGGGCGTATTCACCGATATCTGATTCATGATGTGTTGGCAAAAGCAGGATTTACACCCCGAGGTATTATATTACCCGTTTCAGCAGTTATCCTGGCAAATCTGGATGACTATATTGACACACTGGAGCATTTTTCACACGCCATTAATCAATTAACTGATTATCATCCGGATACAGCGGATATCCCGGCACAAGGTAATAATGCCGTTTATTTTCGTTTTCCGAATTTTACACGACAAACAGAATTTCTTTATCGTACGCTGGAACGCACTGTGAAAGAAGACCTACAGAAGGAAATCAACTATCTGCTGGGTTTCGATAGCGCTTATAAACAGCTCAATGAAGAACTTGATTGGCCCGCACATAGTCTGGATTTGTTTATTCGCGTTGTAGAAAAAAATGGAGGTACGCTTTCTAACAAAAACCGCCAACGCCATTTTGACTGGATGAGGAAAGACGAAATAGAGCGTGCAGAACTAGGTGTTCAAAACGCTTTTGCAGATTAGTCGCTTATTACCCTGCAACTCAGAGCATAGTTTCTATGCTCTGTGATAATTACTCACTGAAAGGTATTGCAAATAGTTTTGTTCCTTATGACTCATTTGTGCAATAATAGAGTTCATCTCTATATTTACACAATATTATATATGTATAAAATTGCATATCCCGACCCAATCTGAACACCCATTCCGGTTTTATGTGAACACTTTTCCCATATCCACCACAAACAAGACTATATGCCGCCGGAGTTACCCGAAATCACAGAACGACTGGGGTTAAACCCGGATAGTTGGTTGAAGGAGATCAACAACTTTTCATCAAGGGGTTATACGACTGTTGGTACGGTTGAGCAATTACGCCAGTTTTGTGCAGCGGTTGGCAAGCAGTGGAATCATGGCTTAAAGCTTATTCCGGCTCTGGAATAAAGACAGCGACTCTAAAAAATACCTCGACGGGTTTACTGTTGAGGCTTTTGTCTGACCCGGTTTTAGGAAAATGGTAAGCGGTTAACAAACACCGCCCTTGCTCAACCGCCCCGGATCTGATCCATGTTGATATTGCCCGGCAGCAATGCCTCGATGGCTTCCACAGTTTCTGCTTTCGGTAACTCGGTAAACACATACCGTAGATAAGCATACGGTTCCAAGCCATTGGCCTTGGCTGTCTCGATTAGCGAGTACAGGTTAGCGCTGGATTTAACTCCTTTGACTGAGGTGCTGAACAACCAGTTCTTCCGTCCCAACACGAACGGCCGGATGGCATTTTCAGCACCGTTGTCGCCTAAAGCGCCTACTTTTGGTGTCGATCTCCAGACGACCATCTTTCAGATAAGCGGTAAGCTGTTGCCATTCATTGTGCAGATAGCTCAGCGCCTTGCCGGTAGCACTCGATGGCGGTATCTGTGGCAGGGTGGCCTCCAGCCAGCTGCGGATTTCTTTTATGATCGGCACCGCCTGTTGCTGTCGCATACTATAGCGTTCTTCTGCTGTCAGTTTGCGCGCCAAAGTTTCAACCCGGTATAGCCTACGGATTAACGATAAACCTCGATGCGCCTTGCCGCGTTTCTTATTGCGACCCTGGGCTTTTACAGCATCACTAAATCGCCGCCGGGCATGCGCCATGCAACCCACATGCACCAGCCCATTGGCGGCAACAACTGCATTGTAGCCAGCATAACCATCGGTTTGCAGATACCCGCTAAAGCCTTCCAATAAGCGTTTGGGTACTTGCGCGCTGCGCCCGGGATCGTAGTCATACAGGATAACCG
>JAKITM010000041.1 GCA_021648045.1 Lysobacterales bacterium | reverse complement strand
TTCAAAGCGCTCTTTCTCTATTTTATTCATGCTACAATTTCCTCTAAATATCACCCGGAATTGGGTTTGGAAATTATACGTATCTTGATGCATGGGGTTTCTGCCGCAACGCGGCTTCGTTCAACAAGTTGCTTAAACGGAAAATATACAGTACCTTATGATTAAAGTTTGAGAGTGTTTGGGGTTTAAAAAACGTTCAATATCAAAATATTTCAGGGTATTTAATTTAGCGTTTAGGCGCGCCAGCAAACTCAATCGTTATGCCTAAGAGAAAATGATGGATGGTAGCTACAAGCTGAGTAAAACGGAAACTGTGCAAGCAATGCAACTTCATGGAAGGGGAGCAAGGAGTACTTTGATTATTTTATGCTTTATCGGAATCACCTTAGTCCTAGCCGCTGTATTTACAGAGTACAAAATTATAGCTATTGGCACAGTAGTTGGCGGTGTGTCTGGATATTTTCTTGTTCTTTTTTGTCTAATTCCTTTCAATGCAAAGAAACAATATAAACAGAATCGAGCGTTGAGAAACGAAACCACAATGAAAATTACTGAACAAGGCGTCAATTTCAAAAGTGAATCTGGCGAGAGTAAATTGAAATGGAGTGACATCCACAAGTGGAAATCATCAGGTGGCATTTATCTTCTGTACATTACTAGTAATATATTTCATATGGTACCATCAAGGGCACTCCCAAATGAAGAAACGCTGGAAATACTTTTAAACAATAATGTTGGCAGCAAAAAGGCATAACAAGCGCAATTAACTCGGACAGTCCTCCGATTATTGCGGACATTGAGGCTGTAGAAAAACCCCAAATACCCTATTTTATTGAAAATCGTGAGATATATCACATTGAATAATTACAGGTCTAACATGGCTCATGGTGAACAGCAGCGTGAATTTCGTTGGGTACTCGGGCCGGTTAGAAGCAAACACCTTAAAGTAAGTAGGTAACAGTGAAGATTTAGTATTTGCAACTGCGTGGCTAAAGTGTGAATTATATATCAAAAATACTCACCATTCATTTTCACACCTTAGCCTCTGTTTTCATATATCTGAATATGCACAGTTAATAACCGTAACAATCACAGCTATTTTTGCTTGTAATTACCCCTCAAGCTGGTTTTAAATTGTCTGGTGAAAAAACCGAGTATTGTTTTAAAATACATCTATTTCTGCATTGCGTTCTACATTTCAGTCATTCATTAAGAAGGGCTGATGTACTCAAAACTCGAGAAAAAACCATTAAGTTACTGGCAAAATATAAAGTTTGCATACAGTTAACAATGACCGTGGCACATAACCTGAGCGAAAAAGAAATTAGTTGGGTAATGCAACAAGGATTAAAGTACAAACATATACGCTTAATAGGCTTTTTACCCACATTTTATACTGGAAGATATCAGCTGAAAAAGGATGGCAAGAACAGACCCACTTTATCAACCATAGTTCATGGGTTAGTAAGGGCTTTGCCAAAAAAGTTAAAACCAGCTGACTTTACACCAATCCCTTGTTCACACCCAAATTGTGGCTGGACTACACTTTTTGCTAGAAGATTTGGTTTGCTTTTTAATATCACTCAAAAAATAGACCTAAATGAGGTGATGAATGAGGTGGCATACAAAACCAAGCTTGATAAAGACGAAATTCATGCTGTTATGGGTACTGGCAAAGCCCCTTTTTTCAGCAAGTTGATTACCAAAATCGCTAAAATATTTATTCGTCCGCAAGATGTTTTTGGTGTAGCAATAAAACCATTTATGGATCAATACAACTATGATATGGATAAAGTTTCCAATTGTTGTCATCACATATTAAAAACCAATGGAGACCTCGTGTCATTTTGTGAATACAATACACAGATCAGAATGAATGACTCATGGAAAGACAAACAAAATATTTTCGGGGCACATAAAAAAACAGCGCTTAGTATTAAAAACAAATCCATAACAGAACAATCTAAATGCTAGACGGGTATATCTTACAACTCTCATTAAGCTTACTAATTGGGGCAGTGATAACTTTTGCTATAGTTCTGGGTCTTGAAGAATGGAAGATTGGGTCTTCAAAGGATATAAAAAAACAAAAATTTATTTCCATCAGCACTGTTATCCCCAATATTTTACTCTATTTTCTAGTTACTCCATATTGGGGTTTAGTTTATTTAAATTTGGAACAGTATGCTTTATTTCAAATAACGAACTTGTTCTGGGCCGTACCATTAGCATTAATTATGTGTGATTTTAGTTATTACTGGGAACATCGCGCAGCACACAAATTCACCTTTCTCTGGAAGCTATACCACGGCACCCACCATACTGGAATAGATTTTAATATTCCTTTGGCATACCGAGTAAATGGTCTGAATTTATTAATCGCCCCTATCTTTTATCTCCCCTGGATTTTAATTGGAATTGAACCAATTCTTATTATTGGTATGCAGCTTTTCGTGTTTCATTTTCAAGGGTGGTTACATACTAACTTAATTGGTGAAATGACCAAATTTGATAGATGGTTTAACTCTCCCGCCAATCATCGTATGCACCACAGTGCCGATATCAAGCATAAGGATGTAAATTTTGCTGCTATATTTATGCTGTGGGACAAAATATTTGGGACTTGCATAAAGCCAGAAGGGAACCTTCGTTATGGGATTAATGAAATAACCAGTGACAATTCATACATTAAAGTTTATACCAATCCCTGGAAATAACTTTACCCATTTCCAGGTTTCTGCAACCACTGTCAACTGGCTGGCACCCCTAGCCCAAGACCGAGGTTAGGTATTGCGTTTTTGAATTTTCACCCTTAATATTACTGCCCTCTCCCCCTCCGCTGAATTTCGATATGCTAATTAGCCCTGTTAAATCATTACTTATCCTCTTTTCCCTAAACTTCATTGGCGGTTGCGCAGGCTCACTTGAAGGTCGACAAACAGGCATTATTCAGGCCGAGTCTCTAGCTGAAATTAGTGGTCTAGCTGCATCCAGCCACAGCCCGGGGAACTGGTGGGTACATAACGATGGAAAACACGGCAGTCGGGTGTTTTTAATTTCTGAAAATGGCAGTTTGCATAGGCGTGTTGAGTTAACCGGGGGCTATAATAACGATTGGGAAGATATGGCGGCTTTTCAATATCAACAGCAAACCTGGTTGCTTATCGGGGATATTGGGGATAATTTTTCCAAGCGCGAAAGTATTCAGCTGCATTTTCTACCAGAACCTGAAACCACGCATTCCAGTTCAGCCATTAAGCACAGCCTACATTTAACTTACCCTGACGGCCCCCGCGACAGCGAGTCTGTGGCGGTTGATCCTGTGGATAAAAGCATTTACCTATTGAGTAAACGCGACCACCCTGCACGCTTGTATCGAATTTCTATTGCGCAAGCTTTCGCTCGGCAATCAGCTGAACTGGAGTTTGTTGGTGAAGTGGATTCCATACCCGACCATACTCAGGCCGATATTATTGCCGACCCTGATCACGGCCGCTGGTCGGATCAAGCCACCGCTATGGATATATCGGCGGATGGTTCACTGATTGCCTTACAAACTTATAAAATGACGATGCTTTTTAAGCGCGCGGCGGGAATGAGCGTATTAGACGCACTCAACGGCAAAGCTATAACTTATAATACTGACCCACTGACACAGGAAGAAGCCATTGCCTTCAGCCGGGATGGAAAATATTTATTGATCGCTACGGAAAATCTACCCGCACCTTTATTGCGACTGGATATAAACTAAAACTTATCTTCCGTTTTAAGTCGTTAATCAATACCGTGACTTTTTAACAACTGCGTAAACGCTTCACCATCCATCACAGATACTCCTAGCTTTTCTGCTTTTGTTAGTTTTGAGCCCGCTGATTCTCCCGCTAACAGTACTGTGGTCTTTTTGGAGACACTGCCTGTTACTTTTGCACCCAGACTTTCAAGCCATTTTTTCGCTTTGCTGCGGGGGTAAGCTAAAGCTCCGGTAAGTACCCATACCTGCCCCTCCAGGGGGCCGTCTCTGCTTATCACTTCGACTGGACGAGGGGTAACCCCGGCAGCCAGAAGTGCATCGACCACAGCCTGATTATGCTCTTCGCGGAAGAACTGATAAACATGCTCAGCAACTATGGGGCCAACATCAGACACTGAAATTAAATCGTCAACCTCTGCTTGTGCCAATGCATCCAGGCTACCAAATACTTCTGCTAGCGAAGCAGCCGTGACCTCCCCTACTTCACGGATGCCTAAAGCATACAATAGCCGGGCTAGTGACACATCCTTACTTTTCTCCAATTGTTCGAGCAAATTGGTAGCCGATTTTTCACCCATGCGTTCCAGTGAAGCGATATCTTCAAGTTTAAGTTTAAATAGGTCAGCCACTGAATCTAGCAATCCGGCATCCACCAGCATATCGACCAATTTGTCGCCTAAGCCCTCAATATCCAGAGCTTTGCGGGTAGCAAAGTGGCGGATACTCTGTTTACGCTGCGCCGGGCAGAACAAACCACCGCTGCAACGGGCGATTGATTCACCTTCAATTTTCTCAATAGCTGAGCCACAAACCGGGCAAGACTTCGGGAACTGCCATTCTGGTAAGTTTTTCTGCCGACGCTCCGGCAATGAACGCACTACTTCGGGTATCACATCACCAGCGCGGCGAATAACTACCCAATCGCCCGGGCGTACATCTTTGCGCTGAATTTCTCCCTGGTTATGCAGGGTTGCATTGGTTACCGTTACACCGGCAACGGATACCGCTTCAAGCCTAGCCACCGGTGTGATAGCCCCGGTTCTACCAACCTGTACATCAATAGCGATTAAACGGGTGATTTCTTCTTCGGCGGGAAACTTGCGAGCAACAGCCCAGCGCGGTGCGCGGGCAACGAAACCCAGCTCATCCTGAGCATCAAAGCTGTCAACTTTATACACTACCCCGTCAATATCGTAATTTAACCCCGGCCGCAGAGCTTCTAGGTAATGATAAAACTCCGTGCAGCCCTTAAAACCAGTTACTTTTTGGACTTCCGGGTTCACCGGAAAGCCCCAATCACGCAAACACTGTAACACCTCAAACTGGGTATCGGGCAGACCCTCACGAGTTATTGCAGAATAGGCGAAAAATGCCAATGGCCGTTTTGCGGTGATGGCAGGATCCAGTTGCCGCAAGCTACCGGCCGCGCCATTGCGTGGATTAGCGAGCGTCTTTTCTCCGCTTTGCCGTGCTTTCAGATTATAGGCATTGAAGCCATCACGCGGCATATATACCTCACCTCTGACTTCAAGTTCAGGTGGATAATCACTGCCGCGTAAGCGCAGTGGAATGGCTTCAATAGCACGCACATTAGCGGTTACATTCTCGCCCCTGCTGCCATCGCCACGGGTCGCTGCCTGCAACAAACGCCCATCAATATAGGTCAAGCTGACGGCAAGGCCATCCATTTTCGGTTCAGCCGCATACACCAACTGCTCCACTTCAAGCAGTTTACGAACGCGGCGATCAAAGTCTTCGACCTCGGAATCAACAAACACATCACTGAGGGAGAGCATGGGAACTTTGTGCTCAATTGAAGTAAATTTACCGGAGGGTGCAGCACCGACCCGCTGGGTAGGTGAATCCGGGCTGACAGACTCTGGATGCTGTAGTTCAAGCGCCCGCAGTTCGTGCATCAGCCGATCATATTCGGCATCCGGCACACTGGGTTCATCCAGAACATAATAGCGGTAATTGTGCTCCTGCAATTGTTCGCGCAGGCTGTGGATGCGTTCGAGTTCAGCGGTCATATTTACTTGGGGTGGTTGCGATCATAAAGGCGTAACTGCTCACGAATTTCACCGATTCTTTCACGATTCAAAGGCATTTGCTGATTATCCAGCACCGCAAGGTCGAGCAAAGAAGCTAACCGATTTGCCGTGGCAAGCATCGACTCCCAAGCTGCAAGCCCTTCAAAAGGTGCTGGCAGAGAATAAAACAA
Organism: Lysobacterales bacterium; assembly: GCA_021648045.1. Lineage (GTDB taxonomy): Bacteria > Pseudomonadota > Gammaproteobacteria > Xanthomonadales > SZUA-36 > SZUA-51. The sequence goes on along the minus strand of JAKITM010000041.1, from coordinate 14,866 downwards.
GGTCAACATCGGGGTTTCAAAAGTACCCCAGGTGGTCGGGTCGAAAGTTCCGGGCTTTAAGCCATTGGCAAGACTAAAAAGCGATTGCTTACTGCCCTCGGGAACCCGATGAAACAAACGCATGTTACCGAATACCAGCCCGGTTTTTACGGTGGCCTCTAATAATGCTGCTCCATGAATCCGTTGCTTACCCAATGACTGCAGGTAGAGCGTTATAACCATATCAGGGCGTGGGCCTTTGGGTGCTTTTTTCTCTTCAACTTCTTTGGGAATGTGGTTAACTGCTGGAGCTGCTGTAATTGGCTCAGGTAGCGCTTCTGTCTCATGCGAAGCATCTTCCTGCACCACTGCGGTTGGGGCTGAAGGTTGCTTATCAGCCGCAATCATTGCCTCCATACCTTTCAGTGCTTCGAGCTCCTGCTGGATACCGAGTTCTTCCTGCTCACTGTCGAATTCTTCCCCGGCGACCTCTTCAGCTGTTGGGTTTGCGCTGACATCAGGCTGGTTTTTTTCAAATCGCCGCTTGCTGTTTTTTTGTTTGCGCTTATCATTTTTACTAATCATCAGCACAATCACAAAAATAACTACGCCAATCGCAATCAATGCCAGCCGGAAGGTTTGCATATCCATATTCATGCTTTATTCCTAATCTTTACCATTGGTTTATGCAGAGTCCTGAGCATATCGGGTGGCTTCTTCGATATCAACAGAAACCAGTCGCGATACACCCGCTTCACGCATGGTTACACCACATAGTTGGTACGCCATTTCCATGGTGACTTTATTATGGGATACAAACAGGAACTGAACTTTTTCTGACATTTCCCGAACCAATGTGGAAAAACGCGCTACATTAGCATCATCTAATGGTGCATCGACTTCATCTAATAAGCAGAACGGTGCTGGATTTAGCCGGAAAATTGCAAACACTAGAGCCACCGCAGTTAATGCTTTTTCGCCACCGGATAGCAGATAAATAGAACTGATCCGTTTGCCGGGCGGGCGCGCCATAATACTTACCCCAGCGGTTAATAAGTCATCGCCGGTAAGTTCAAGATAGGCGTGTCCACCACCGAATAAGCGTGGAAACAATTCCTGTATGCCTTTATTAACCTGCTCAAATGTTTCTTTAAATTTGCTGCGGGTCTTGCGATCAATTTTTGCAATCGCCGATTCTAGCGTAGTTAGTGCCGCTGTTAAGTCCTCGTGCTGTGCATCAAGATACTCTTTGCGTTCACTCTCTTCTTCGTATTCTTCAATTGCGGCCAGGTTAACTGGCTCGATGCGTTGAATTTTATGCTGCAGGGTATCAAGCTCTGCCTGCATTGCCTCTACATCGACTTCTTCATCGAGAGCCGCTGCGAGAGTTTTGGCATCCTCATCTTTTTCACTCAAGCGCTCAACCAGAGAACGCGCTTTGATTTGTAACTCTTGCAGATGTAAGCGTTGGTTTTCGAGTTGCTGGCGAATTTCTTCCGCTTCTCGAACGGATTTCTGACGCACACCATCCTGAGTTTTATATTCGTTTTCCAGACCCTGTAATGTGCCCCGGGCCGTTGCCATATCTTGCTCAATTTTTACCCGCTGCTGCAACAGTCCGTCCATTGCCAGTTTATGTTCATCATTCGGATGTTCGTCTTTGGCGACTTGTTCACTGAGCTGCACAAACCGTTGCTGCAGTTGCCCCAACTGGCTATCCATACGCGCAAGTGACTGGGTGAGCGAATCAAGGCTGGCGCGGCGAGACTCAACTTTAAGTGCCGCCGCATGACGGGCATCACGGGCTTTATTCAGGCTTTCCCGTGCAGTGTCTCGTTGACTGATGACTTCAGTTCTTTCAAGGTCTAGTTGTTCACGGATGGATTGCACTTGTGCCATCCGGTTGATAATTTCTTCTAGTGCTTTGCGATCGCTTTTCACGGATTTTTTATCATCCGCTAAACGCTGCTCAAGGTCGGCCAACTCATTGCGGTCGCGTTGCTGACGGTCAGCAAGCTCGCCGATCTGGCGTTGTAAACCCTCTACTTTGCCGGCTGCTTGAGTTTGCTGCCGGTATTGATCATTGGTATCTGCCTGCGCTTGACGGTGTCGGCTTTCGAGCTCTTTTTGTTGCTCGCGTTTTTCGGATAATTGTTGCTGCAAAGCAAGTACATTTGCATCGAGGTTTTCCAGCTCCTGACCAAGGTCACGAAGCTCCTGTTCCCTATCCAGAACTGAGCCTTCCGGGCTGCGTTGCACTCGCACCCAGCCCTCACCCAGCCACTCCGCATTATCAGTAATTACACTTTCGCCCGGTTTAAGGCTTGATTGTTTTTGTACTGCGGCTGTCAGGTCGGTTGCGGTATACACTTGATTAAGCAACTGCAATATGGCATCCGGCGCTTGCGTCACTGCCGCCAAGGAGCCCTTGTTTATTACTGTTTTTCCACTTACGGGATTCAATAAAGCCAAACTACCCTGCAGCAAACTACTTAGATCGTGATCCTGTGGCGATTCTAGCAAGGCATCCAGCCAGGGGTGTAACACCTGCTCAACTGCAGGCCGCCAGCGATCTTCCACTGCAATAGTTTCGAGTAGCGTTTTGGCTTGTTCTAAACCTTGGCGCTGCAACCACTCGCGGGTATTTACGCTTTCTTCCAGTACCGACTCCTGCAACACCTGCAGTGAGGATAAACGTCCGCGCTGAGTAGCTTGCAGTCGTTGTTTATCTCCCAGCTCGGCCTGAGACTGTTGAATCAACTCACGACCCTGGGTAATTTGTTGCTGTAATTGGTCGAGCTGTTTTTGTGCCTGGTTCAGCGACTTAATCGCATTATCCGACTGAGTTTGTGCGCTGTTCAAGCCCGTTGCAAGATCATCTCCGGCGACCTCTCCACTTTGAGTTTTGAGCGCGTCTAGTCGTTTCCCGGTCTGTGACATGCGTTGATCAAGGTGTTCAATGCCAGCGCGTTTGAGTTCGGCATGACCACCGATTTCTGCAGCCTCCTGCCGATGAGTGTCGAACTTTTCCTGCCATGCGCGGGCATTGCTATCCTTGGTCTCAACATCCTTATGGATTTCAGTTTGCTGTTTGTCTGTGGCTTTCAGCACCGGTTCAAGTTGTGCCAAGGCGCTGGTGAGTTCCTCTACTTGGCTGCGGTCGAGCACGATATGTTTTTCTAGGTCTTTCAGGCCACTGCGGGTTTCTTCATATTCTTGCTTGCGCCGGGTCTGCATTTCTTTTTCATGCTGGATAGTTTGCTCCAGACGCGCAATTTCACCGCCGATTTCGTATAAACCACCTTGCACCTTACTGTGAGCTTCACTGGCGTGAGTCTGCTTTTCGCGAATACTTTCCAACTCGGCTTCTGCCGCCCGTTGGTCAGCTACTCTGGATTCCATTGAGGTTTCCACCGTTTTTAACTCTACGGCTTTGCTTTCTGCCTGGGCATTCAATTCTCGCCAACCTAAGGCCAGCAAAGAAGATTCCAGCAGTCGAGATTCCTGTTTGTATATTTTCCACCGCGCGGCGGCCCGTGACTGTCGTTTTAGGCGCTCAATATGTTTTCCAATTTCGTCGCGCAAATCGGTAAGGCGGTCGAGATTATCCCGGGTCCGTGCGATGCGGTTTTCGGTATCCCTGCGACGCTCTTTGTATTTTGAAATCCCTGCAGCTTCTTCCAGGTGGCTACGGACTTCTTCCGGCTTAGCCTCAATAATCTGAGAAATCATACCCTGCTCGATTATTGAGTAGCTGCGCGGACCTAAACCTGTGCCTAAAAACACATTGGTAATATCTTTTTTCCGGCAGCGACCGCCGTTGAGGTGATAATTCGATACCCCATCACGGCTGACCTGGCGTTTAACTGATATTTCACTGTATTCTGCGTATTCACCACCGATACGGCCATCCGCGTTGTCAAAAATCAACTCAACGGTTGCCGTGCCGACAGGCTTTCTGGTGCTGGAGCCATTAAAAATGACATCAGCCATAGACTCTCCGCGCAATACCTTGGCAGAGCCTTCGCCCATTACCCAGCGAACCGCATCAATAATATTAGATTTACCACAGCCGTTCGGACCGACAATACCGGTCAAATTAGTGGGTACAAGAAGTGTCGTGGGATCAACAAATGATTTAAATCCCGCCATTTTTATAGCTGTTAGTCGCATTTAATCTTAAACTACATCCATTACGCCGGATATTCCGGTCATTTATTCATTATTTTTTGGGCAAAAGCCCATGCAAAAACCTATATTTGGAGAGCCCTATGAGCAGCAAGCCCCTTGGTCAAAACCCAACAAAACCATCCCGAGATTTGGAGGTTTTCCCCAATCCGCAAACTTCCCGTGATTATACCATCAGGATAACCGTTCCTGAGTTCACATGTTTGTGTCCAAAGACCGGCCAGCCCGACTTTGCCGAGTTATTACTGGAATATATACCCGATCAACTGTGTGTGGAGCTAAAAGCACTAAAAATGTATGTCTGGTCATACCGTGATGAAGGTACATTCCACGAAGACATTACCAATAAAATTCTTGATGACCTAGTAACTGCTACGGCACCACGGTTTATGCGCCTTACGGCTGATTTCAATGTCCGCGGAGGCATCTATACCAGCGTAGTAGCCGAGCATCGTGCCGATGGTTGGGTGGCAGCAGATCAAGTTAAGCTACCCTGACTAAATCATTCAGCCCTGCTATAATTTTTATTACTGATAGAATTTTCATTAACCCAAAAACTAAGAACACATAGGAATACACCATGAAAAAAATTCAACTATTTATTCTTTTAACAGTATCATTTTTATTTCTCAGCACATCCGCAATTGCGGGCTGGGATGCCAACCTCGAGAAAAAGGCTCATGCTACAGTAGCTAGCTTCCAAAAAACCGATGACAGCCTGAAAAGCTTTTTCGACAAGGCTTATGCCTACGCTGTGTTCCCTAAAATTGGCAAAGGTGGACTGGGTATCGGCGGTGCACATGGCACCGGCGTTGTATTTAAGGACGGCAAAGCCGTAGGAAAATCCAAAATGACCCAGTTAACTATTGGTTTTCAGGCAGGTGGTCAGGCGTATAAGCAAATTATTTTCTTCCAGAATAAAAAAGCCTATGATGCTTTTGTAGGTACTAACTACGAGTTTTCAGCAAATGCATCTGCGGTTGCGCTCAAGGTAGGTGCTGCAGCACAGGCGGCCTACAGCAATGGCGTTGCTATATTTACCCATGTAACCGGCGGTTTGATGTATGAAGCATCCCTTGGTGGGCAACAATACAGGTTCAATGAACGCGATTTGTAAACTTTATTGATAGCATAAAAAAGACCGCTTTCGCGGTCTTTTTTATGCACCTGATTTTTTATAAATTTAGCCAGGCAACCGCGCATCAATATTCAGTGCATGAATATCGGTCTGCATCATTTCTCCAAGAGACTGGTAGACCAAGCGATGACGGGCTAAAGGCGATTTTCCTGCAAAAGCAGCACTACTAATGATCATTTTAAAATGACCCAGACCAGTTTTCGCACCCGCGTGACCAGCATGTCTGCCACTGTCATCAATAAGCTCTAGCATATCCGGCTTCAGTGTTGTGATAAGAAGCTCACGCATTCTTTCCATTCGGTTTTCATTTAACGACATCAATTACTCCTTCCTCACATTAACAGCATGTTAAACTTTAAGCATGCCAAATAGCAACAGCAATAATCCAGAAATTGTGGTTGAAAAACCGCTGCCTGAGGTAACAGAGGAAATCAGTGGCGCGGTTGCCCATCAGGCGCAAATTCCTTTTGCTGTGGTACAGGGCTCGGCGATTACCGAGTTGCCTCAGGACCTGTATATTCCACCAGATGCTCTAGAGGTCATTCTCGATGCCTTTGAAGGGCCATTAGATCTTCTGCTTTACCTAATTCGCCGTCAAAACTTGGATATTTTAGATATACCGGTCGCCGAAATCACTCTGCAGTATGTCGCCTACATTGAAATGCTTCAAGAAATCCGCTTCGAGTTAGCCGCAGAATACTTGGTAATGGCAGCGATACTCGCCGAAATCAAATCACGCATGTTACTGCCCCGTGCAGTCAGTGATGAAGGTGAGGTTGATGATCCACGCGCAGAACTGATTCGTCGCTTGCAGGAATATGAACAATTCAAACAGGCGGCTGAAGACCTTGATGAACTGCCGCGAAACGAACGCGACTTTGCGCTTGCCGGTGCCTGGGTAGAGGATCGCAATACTATCCGTATTCCCCCGGAAGTTGATTTAAAAGAACTGCTGACCGCCCTTGCCGATGTCCTTAACCGTGCAGATTTATTTAATCGCCATCAAATACAGAGAGAACCACTTTCTGTACGCGAGCGCATGACTCGTATTATTACCACCTTGCGGGAAACACCGTATACTGAGTTTCACAATTTATTCACTAGCGATGAAGGTCGTATGGGTGTGGTGGTGACTTTTCTTGCACTGTTAGAACTACTAAAAGAACAACTCGCGGAAATTGTCCAAAATGAGCCCCTGGGAATAATTTATGTAAAATCTCTGGCAGCCAGCGATTAACCGCGCATTTAATGAGCAGCAATTAATGAGCACTGATCAAATCACTAACATTGACATCAACACCTTGAAGAACATCCTCGAGGCTTCCTTGCTAGCAGCAGGCCAACCGCTTTCTATGCTGCAAATCAGCGCCCTGTTTAGCGAAACCGAACGCCCATCTAACGATGAAATACACCAGGCGCTGGAACTGCTGTCAGAAGAATGTGAAAACCGCGGGATAGAACTGGTAGAAGTTGCTTCCGGCTGGCGCCTGCAAATACGTCAGACGATGCATTTGTGGATTTCTAGAATGTGGACTGAAAAACCACAACGCTATTCCCGCGCTTTACTGGAAACACTGGCATTGATTGCTTACCGGCAACCGATTACCCGTGGTGAAATTGAAGATGTCCGTGGGGTTTCCGTTTCCAGCAGTATTATCCGCACCATGCAGGAACGCGACTGGATCCGCGTGATTGGTCATCGTGATGTTCCTGGAAAACCCGCTTTACTGGGCACTACCCGCGCCTTCCTCGACTATTTCAATCTAAAAAGCTTGGATGATCTGCCAAACCTTGCAGAAATACAGGAAATGGTTAATCTCGAACCCGAGCTTGATCTTGAGGGCGTAGAACGGGAAAAACTACGGCAGAAAAAAGAAGATGAAACCGCTGCTCTTAAAGCTGTAAAGGCTGAAGATTCAACCCCCTTAGAAGATAAGCCTAAGGAAGATAAAACTGAGGTAGAAGCCACAACTGAAACCATCGCTGATAGCGTAGAACCTGGGCCCATAAATAATGAATAAACCGCCTTCAAAAACCTATAAAAAAGCCGATAAAAAAATGGATAAAAAACCGAGTAAAAAAATGGCTGGAAAAACAGATGAGAAACCCGAAAATGACGAGATTATCCCCGGCGAACGCCTACAAAAGGTCATGGCAAATGCCGGCCTAGGTTCCCGACGGGGACTGGATAAAGAAATTGATGCTGGCCATGTCAGTGTTAATGGAAAAGTTGCCATTCTCGGGGAAAAAGTCAATCTGGGAGATAAAGTTACTTTCCATGAAAACAACTGGGAAGTAGCGGCCCAGTCGGCACCCGAGCGCACCCTTATTTACAACAAGCCACTTGGTGAAATCACCAGTCGGTCCGACCCACAGGGTCGACCCACTGTGTTTGAGCGACTGCCCAAACTGGAAAATTCCCGTTGGATCGCGGTTGGCAGACTCGACATCAATACCACCGGCCTGATGCTGTTGACCACTGATGGCGAACTAGCACACAAAATGATGCACCCTTCGAGCAAGATAGATCGCGAATACGCCTGCCGAATTCATGGTGAAGTTAGCGATGAAGTTATGCAAACCCTCCGTGATGGTGTGGAACTGGATGATGGTCCAGCGCGTTTTTCGGATATACAAAGAGCCGGCCACAGCGGCGAAAATTACTGGTTTCATGTGGTTATTATGGAGGGGCGTAATCGCGAAGTACGGCGTCTGTGGGCCAGCCAGGGCCTTGAAGTCAGCCGCCTTAAACGGGTGCGTTACGGGCCGGTATTTCTGCCCAGCAAACTCAAACGCGGAATGTTTACCGACATTACCCTGCGCGACCATAACCTGCTCCGTGAAGAAGTTAAATTAACTGCCCGGGCGCATAGTATCAACCTGAAACCCATCGGCACACACTCGCAGGCGGCTAAAGCAAAATGGCAAAAAAAACCCGGCAAGAAACAAGGCCAACCGCGCGCGCAGCGGCGCTTCGTTAGTCGTCGCTTTAAGTGACCTAATGCAGAAACACCACTGGATTCTACTGGCATTATTAGCGCTGGCCGCAGGCAGTTATGCTAGGGGATTTCTAGTGGGGTCTGTCGGCTTACTGGCTTTAGGACTACTGTTGGAAGGGGCTTTCTGGGTGCGCTTGTTACGGCGTAAATCTAAATCTACCAATTCAGTAACGGGCGAGAATTAATACGCCTTACTGGTCATAGCAGTAATTAAATCGCTACCAAATCTGTCTGCAAATACTGAATAAAACGCCGTGGCAAACGATTAGATTCTGGGGTTTCAACCACACTCGAAAGCACTTCATTTAATCCCCGTGCATCCTTTGTATAGCATTCCTGATAACGGGTCAGCCGTTCAATCAGGGTTTTGCGGTTGACCTCAGGATGAAACTGAAACGCCCAAAACGGTTTCCCTGTTAGCCTGAATGCATGCAGGCATTTTGTAGTGCTTGCCAGTAGTGTGCAATCTTGAGGAAGCTCAACAGCGCTTTGCTGATGTACTGATACCGCTTTGAATTGATCCGGCAGTCCGGAAAATACAGGATCTGTAGCCGCCGCGGCTGCTAATGTCAGTGAAATAGTGCCGGTTTCATGGCAATCGGAATCATCAACAATCCTACCCCCTAGTGCGAGTACTGCAAGCTGAAAACCATAGCAGGACGCGAATACCGGAAATGACACAGCCACACAATGCTTCAATAAAGCGATTGCCGGCTTTACGAAGGGATACTTTTCTAGCTCTAAAACATTAGCTTCACTGGCACCGCCAACCAACAGTGCAGAATAACCTTGCAAGATTTCAGCGCTGAATTCTGTATGTTGGTAAATATTGAAAACATCCAGCTCCGCAGCTGAGAGTCCGCAGTGTTGTAAAAAGCACTGATACTCTTCTGCAGATACCTCAGGGTGATTCCGGATTTGTAATAACAGGTATTTTTTTCCGGCTGGCAAGGCTAGTAAACCTCACCGCTGGAATCTGCATAACTTGCCAGCACCTGTGCTGCCTCAGTACGCAATAAACCGGTAACAACCTCAATACCCCGTTGTTCCAATGCTGCTTCCCAGTTCTCTGGTTTCGGGCCTTCATCAAAGCCAACAGCTTCAGCATCCGCCTTACCTGCCCCACACAAAACCCGACTTACACCTGACCATGGAATTGCACCGAAACACATGGCACAGGGCTCACAGCTAGTAACCAGTTGAAAATCACCCTTATCTGAAAGTCGGTAACAATCGAGGTTTTGCTGGGCCATGGAAATGGCAACCATTTCTGCATGCGCACAGGATAGGTTCTGGCTAGTGACCAGATTGACACCAGCGGCAACAATAGTTTTATCAGCACGGTTGACTACCAATGCTGCGAAAGGACCACCACCCTGCTTGATATTGATCTGCGAGAACTTAATGGCCAAACGCATTTGTTGTTCATCATTAAGCGGCCCTGCTGGAATACCTTCTAGCGTATTCATCAACCAGTCTGGCAATTGGAAATTGAAGGACTGTTTCATGCCTGACCCCGTTGACGCAAGGCTTCGTATAAACATACCCCGGTTGCCACTGACACATTCAAACTACTCACTGAGCCCTGCATTGGCAAGCTGAAAGTAAAATCACAGAGCTCTTCTGTGAGCCGGCGCATACCACGGCCTTCGCTGCCCATGACTATACCCAGGCCACCTTTTAAATCGACTGAATAAATATCTGCAGTGGCGTGATCGCTGGTTCCTGCCAGCCAAATACCGCGATCTTTGAGTTGGCGCAATACTCGCGCCAGATTAGTGACTTCAATCAGGGGAATAACCTCCGCTGCACCTGCTGCTGCCCGCCGTGCAACCGGCGTTAAGCCACTCGACTTATCTTTGGGGTATATAACTGCTGCCACACCGGCAGCTTCAGCGGTACGCAGGCAAGCACCGAGGTTATGTGGATCTTGCACCCCATCAAGTATTAATAACAAGGGTGCGGGGCCAACATTATCCAGCACTTGGGCGAGTTGTTTTTCGGAAAAAATATTGTCGGCATCAAACCAAGCAATGATATCTTGATGACGGTTATCGTCCGCCAACCTGTCGAGATATGTCCGACTATGCTGGCTTAAGCTTATCCCTTGAGACTTTGCTTCCTCAACCAACTCTATCACGCGCGGATTTTTAGTCTCGCTAGTGGTCAGTATTTCGATCAGTTGTTCGGGCCGTTGATGCAGGGCTGAGGCAACCGAGTGAATACCGATCAGCAATGCACCGGCAGGTTTTTTATTTTTTGTCGGCATTAGTGGTTTTTCCATTCTTTGCTAGACCAAAGTCAATCTTGCGTTCTTCCATATCCACATTCAATACTTCAACCATCAAGGTATCGGCTAGGCGGTAGACTTTGCCGCCACGCTTACCTGTCAAGCGATGATGTATGGGGTCAAAGCTGTAATAGTCATTCGGTAGTGCGGTGACATGTAAAAGTCCGCTGACATGGCTGTCACGCAGCTCCACAAACAAACCAAAAGCGGTTACCCCTGTCACCTGGGCACTAAAACTTTCACCGATGTGCTGTTCCAGCCAACCGCATTTAAGTCGCTGGTCAACATCGCGGGAGGCTTCTTCGGCGCGCCTTTCAAGCATCGAACACTTCACCCCGAGGTCTTTCATCGCCTGGCTGCTGGTGTTGTCTGGCTGACGATCCAAAATATGTCCGATGGCACGGTGTACTTGCAAGTCTGGGTAACGGCGAATAGGTGATGTGAAATGCCCGTAGGCATCCAGAGCCAAGCCAAAGTGCCCCAGGTTTTCCGGTACATACACAGCCATGCTCATTGACCGCAACAACACGGCTTCAATTAACTCACGATCGGGTCTATCGGCAATCTGCTTTACAATAGCCGCAAGGTCTGCGGGTGTAGGTTGTTTTTTCCAAGTTACCGGCAACCCTTGGGCGCGTAAGAATTCTTCCAGCTTTTGCAGTTTTAACGGCGGTGGTGGCTCATGTACCCGATACAATGCCGGGACTTTGTTTTTTTGCAGAAAACGCGCGGCTTCAACATTGGCTGAAATCATGCATTCTTCAATAATTTTATGCGCATCGTTGCGGCTGTAAGGAACAATATCGGCTATTTCACCACCCGGACCAAACAAAAACTGCACTTCAGTAGAGTTAAAGTCGATGGCACCGCGTTTGACTCGCTGTGCATGCAATGCATGAAACAGCTGGTAAAGGTCGTCCAGCATTGCCGCTACTTCCGGCATCGACTGACGATCGGCATTGGCGGGTTTATCCTCTGCAGATACCATTTCCCAGGCTTGGTCATAGGTTAATCTGGCATGGGAGTAAATCAACGCACGATAAAAACGCGAGCGTTTTACCTTGCCATCCCGGCCAATTTGCATATCGCAGACCATCGACAAGCGGTCTACCTGCGGTTTCAAGGAGCACATGCCGTTTGACAGGGCTTCGGGCAGCATTGGTAAAACCCGATTGGGGAAATATACCGAAGTGCCGCGATCCAGGGCTTCGGTATCGAGAGCTGAACCCGGAGTAACATAAGCCGATACATCTGCTATCGCCACAACCAGTTGCCAGCCGTTAGCATTCGGCTGACAGAACACAGCATCGTCGAAATCCCGGGCATCGGCACCGTCAATGGTAACCAGTAATTGCTTGCGTAAATCCTTACGCCCACGGAAAACTTCCGCATTGTTATGATCGACTTCATCACCAAAAGCTTCGGCCTCGGCCAGTACTTGCTTTGGAAATTCTATCGGCAAATCAAAATTCCGAATTGCAATTTCAACCGCCATGCCGGGTGCGCCGCTACGGCCGAGTATCTCAGTAATATGGCCAATGAGTGGCTGCCGATAACCGGGCTGTTTGTCAATTTCCACTACCACTACCTGCCCCGGCCTGGCGGCAAGTGTCTGGTCCAACGGCACCAATACATCCTGGGTAATACGCACATTATCCGGCTCAACCATAGCCACGCCACCGCGCTCGATAAAGCGACCGACAATATGTTTGTTCGCGCGTTCGAGTATCTCTACTACTGTGCCTTCTTTACGCCCCCGTTGATCAACCCCGATAACATTGGCCAGTACTCTATCCCGGTGTAATACCCGGCGCATCTCCCGGGAAGACAAAAATAGATCTTCACCACCTTCATCCGGAATAACGAAACCAAAGCCATCAGCATGGGCTTGTACCCTGCCACTTATCAGATCCATATTGCGAGCAAGGCCATAGGCGCCCCGACGATTTTCTATTAATTGCCCATCCCGGACCATTGCGCGCAGTCGGCGGCGAATCGCTTCGCGTTCTTCGCTCTCGTTGAGATCGTAGAGTTGTGCAATCTGCCGGCGTTTAAGCGGCTTTCCTGCGGTTTCCAGATCGGCAATGATCTGCTCCCTTGAAGGGATTTCTACATTAAAATGACCTGGCTTAGACATGTTTATTTCAAGCCCGCAACGGAGGTTTTCAGTGTTTTATTTTCCATAGCGACAATTATACTCGCTGCCCATGTAGCTTATCGGCATTTGTCCATTAAAAATACTAGCAATTGGGTATTGACAAGTCCTTGCTGGACAGGTAAATTAGGCGCCGGATCGGGGTTCCCCCCTTTTCCTCGATCCACCTTGCCGGGACTACCCCCCTTGTCCCGGCATTTGCCGAGATGGCGGAATTGGTAGACGCGCTGGCTTCAGGTGTCAGTGAGCATTAGCTCGTGGAGGTTCAAGTCCTCTTCTCGGCACCATACTTGATACTAAAACCCTGTTTATTCAGGGTTTTTTATGCCTGAGCACTTTTTATTCCGCTTCTGAAAAGCTCAATAGAACGATGAAGTAAGGCAATAAATAGCACTCACCTTGAACTACAAACTCTTAACTGGCATCCCCATCTCACTCCTGAATACACACCCCGGAAAGGCAGCACTGAGTTAAAAAAGCGCTAATAAAAAGGCAAAAAAAAGCCAGTCATTGACTGGCTTTCCCTTTGCCCTCTTTTACAGTGCAAGTTTTTCTCAATGTCCTGTTGAGAAGCTAGACTAGCTATCAGAGTTAAATCCGATGTGCGGTATATTAACAGCAGTGTTTAGCATTGAATAGAGTCATTAAGCTATACTTCTTGTAGGGTATTTCCTACAAACGATACCCCTTCAAAACTAGAACTATGCAGGACTTTTTTGGCAGCTGCACCTGTCTAAATCAATTCAATTCAATTCAAGTGCCTTAGCCGAAGGGGAATTGGATAATGATATTTTCGCTGCGCTCAGGACCTGTGGAAATCATATGGATGGGGGCACCACAGAAATCTTCCATAGCTTGCAGGTATGCCCGTGCGTTGTTTGGTAGCTTTTCTAGTTCAGTAATTCCGCGGGTATTCTCCTGCCAACCAGGGAATACTTCATAAATGGGTTCTACCTGATCCCAGTCTTCGGCATCCAGAGGGATATGCTTAATAATTTCACCATTCAGTCTATAGGCGGTACAGATTTTTAACTCTTTGAAACCATCCAGAACATCCAACTTGGTGACACATAGGCCGGTCATACCGTTTACTTTTACCATTCTTGCGGTAGCTACAGCATCTAGCCAACCACAACGGCGTGCACGACCGGTGGTGGCACCCACTTCGTGTCCGCGATCTGCAAGCCTGACACCGACATCATCAAACAACTCTGTTGGGAACGGCCCACTGCCAACACGGGTGGTATAGGCTTTGGTAATGCCCAAGACATAATCAACCGCATCAATACCGACACCACTGCCGGTACACACACCACCGACCGTTGTGTTGGAAGAAGTTACATAAGGGTATGTGCCATGGTCAATATCTAACCAGCTGCCCTGCGCGCCTTCAAATAGAATGTTTTTTCCCGCATCACGCAGTTGGTGCAAGCGACCACTAACATCGATCATCATATCGGCAAAACAAGCACCTAACTGCAGCGCATCATCCAATACCATTCCAGGATTCAGCGGTTCAACTTGATAGTAATGTTCGAGCACAAAATTGTGATAATCTAAGATTTGATCAAGCTTCTTTTCAAGTCGTTTCGCATTGAGTAAGTCCGCAAAGCGAATACCCCTACGCGAGACTTTATCCTCATACGCAGGGCCAATACCGCGGCCTGTTGTACCAATAGCTTCTTTACCACGGGCTTTTTCGCGCGCGCTGTCAATTAATTCGTGGTATCCCATGATAATTGGACAGGATGAGGAGATTTTTAACCGCGAAAATACATCAACGCCCTTGGCCTCAAGCGCATCTACTTCAGCTTTCAACGCACTGGGAGAAAGCACTACACCGTTACCAATCATGCACTCTACCCCAGGTTGTAATATGCCCGAGGGTATTAAATGCAGCACCGTTTTCTTACCATCAATTATCAGCGTGTGGCCGGCATTATGCCCGCCTTGAAAACGCACCACGGCATTGACTTTCTCACTGAGAAGGTCAACAATTTTTCCTTTGCCCTCGTCACCCCATTGGGTGCCGAGAATGGCAACACTTTGAGCCATTGAATTATCCTAAGGTAAAAACCTAACGCAAAAAACTGAGTAAAACTGCACCCGCCAGCATG
>JAKITM010000040.1 GCA_021648045.1 Lysobacterales bacterium | reverse complement strand
TGCTGATTGTTAGCTACGGTAAGCGGGGAGTGAATTTCTTACGGTATTTCTAAGTTATTTCGTCAGGATTACTCAAGCAACCACAGTCAAGACGGGAATGGAAAGACGTTCCCGACTGATATCTGAATTTACCATTGATCCAACAACAGTCGTATCAGCGTTGGCTTGCTCAAGGATACGCACGGCTTCTGTCGCACACTTTCCGCAGGCGGTTGCAAGCCCAGTCGCCAGCGACAACTCCCGCAAGGTGCTTACACCATTCGCTGCGGCAGCTTTAATGGCGCTTTCATTGACAGCATTGCAAATACAGATATACATACAGGAACCAAAGGCTTGATGAATAACCCTATTTAAATGCAAATGAGAACCATTGTCAACTAGAAAAATGTCGTAATTACTGTTTTCCGCCCGATTTATTTTCCAATATCAGATTGCCAACCTGATTCTATTCATCGCCCTGAACCAGTCCAAAGCGGGTTTCGCTATTAGCTGGGCGGAAAAGCTGCAGGGGCGTAAAAATAGCTAGGACGACCGCCGCTGTAACTCTCTGGTTCAGGCTTGCTGATTCACCAGATGTGACTCGAAGTGTTTTAGTGCACGCCGGTAAACATCCCGCTTAAAGGAAATTACATTACGCGCTGGGTACCAGTAATCCACCCAACGAAAACAGTCGAACTCAGGACTGTCATGACAATCGAGCTGCAAGTGTTCTTCTTTACCAACTAATTTCAGCAAAAACCACACTTGCTTCTGGCCAATACACAAAGGCTTGGAGTGATGCCGCACATACCGCTGCGGTAGTTTATAACGCAACCAACCCGGCGTTGCTGCTACCAGTTCAACATGTTCTGGCTGTAAACCGGTCTCTTCTTCGAGTTCGCGGTACATGGCCTCTTCTGGGGTTTCATCAGTGTTCATTCCACCCTGGGGAAACTGCCAGCCATTTTTGTGCACCCGACGACCCCAAAAAAGGCGCGCGTCAGATTCACGGTAAATAATAATACCAACATTCGGGCGATAACCATCCGGATCAATCACGGCGTTTTCCTGAAATATATTTCATCCGCTATATGCTAATCTATATTCGCAATAACTGGTAAAATTTCTTCCATTTATAGCAGATTAAAATTTCCTTTGGCCACATACGACTATACCGATGCGACACAATTACCCTAAAGCCACATTGTTTACGCTGGTTACAGTCTGCCTGCTGAGCCTGCTGCTAGCCTTAAAAGTTGGCTCGGTTGCCGTCAGTTGGTCGGACCTGTGGCAAATTATTAGCGGCCGGGAAAATGAATGGCGCGAATTGGTTATGCAGTTGCGCCTACCACGCGCACTGGCTGCACTGTTAACCGGCGCTATGCTGGCAATGGCTGGCTGCTTAATGCAGGTATTGCTGCGTAACCCGCTTGCCGATCCCTATATTATGGGTGTTTCCGGAGGTGCTGCCTTCTTCGCTTTAAGCGCCATGTTGCTGGGACTATCCGCTGCCTTTATTCCGGCGGCAGCATTTGCCGGGGCACTGGTTTCAATCTTGTTGGTGTTCGCAGTTTCCCGTGGCAGCGGCCCTTGGAGTAGTACCCGTATGTTACTTAGCGGTGTTGTATTAGCCGCTGGCTGGGGTGCCTTAATCAGTTTAATTCTTGCGCTTGGGCCGGATAACTCCCTGCGTGGCATGCTCTTCTGGCTGATGGGTGATCTTAGCAATGCGCGTATTCCACTGGCTGTGTGGATCGCGTTTCCGATACTTCTATTACTGCTAATGCTGCGCTCGCGTAGCCTGAACATTCTCGCGTTGGGTGAAGTAACCGCCGCCGCACTAGGCGAAAATACCCGCCACCTGGGTTGGTTTATTTACCTGCTGGCTTCACTATTAACTGCCATGGCGGTATCCATTGCCGGCAGTATCGGCTTTGTCGGCCTGATTATTCCACATGCCATGCGCCTGCTCATCAGCAATGACCACCGTTTATTACTACCCGCCAGCGCACTTGCAGGCGGCAGCTTTTTAATTCTTGCCGACACCATGGCAAGAACCATAGCTGCCCCGTTACAACTGCCGGTGGGTGTGATTACCGCATTAACCGGTGTGCCGCTATTCCTCTACCTGCTGCATCGCGCGAGGATCCACTCATGAGCAACACTTGCTTACTGCGCACCCGCGGCCTCGGCCTGACCATCCCTGGGCGCGTGCTGCTGGATGATTTTAACTGGCAGATTCAAGCCGGTGAATGCTGGGCTCTATTGGGGCGCAATGGCAGTGGCAAATCAACCCTATTGCATACCCTTGCCGGCATCCGCCCAGCACAAACGGGTGCTATAGAACTCCCCCATGAAGGCAACTTACAGTCAGTCACTAAATTACCACGACGCACAATTGCCCGACAAATGGCGCTGCTACAACAACACACCGCCTACCCCTTTGATGCCACCGTAGAGCAAATGGCGCTGGCAGGCCGACATCCGCACCTAGGCGCATGGCAGCAAGAATCTGCCGCAGATTTTGCCATTGTCGGTCAGGCACTAGATGACATGGACCTAAGCGGTTTGGAAAAACGCAATGTCAGCAGCCTGTCCGGGGGTGAAGCCAGACGGTTGGCATTCGCTACTATGCTGGTTCAGCAAGCGCCTCTTTTGCTGTTAGATGAACCCAGTAATCACCTCGATGTCGGCCATCAAATTCAAATAATGAGAAAATTGCGAGAATTAATTGAGCCTGATAACAATAAAAAAAATAACAGCGCCGCCCTAATCGCCATCCACGACCTCAACCTCGCCGCCCGTTTCTGCTCGCATGTTTTAATGTTGTTCGGTGATGGCCGCTACCTCGCCGGGCCGCTGGATGAAATACTCAGCAGCAAACAATTATCCGAGCTATACGACTACCCAATAGAACAATTGCTCTGGGATCAAGGCCGCTGCTTTTTGCCGGGCTAAGACCGGTAGATACAGCCTATGGAAACAAATCTGTGTGATGATCATACAAGGGTGGGCATTTATGCCCATGCGCACCCCGGTGGTTTCCATAGTAGACCCACTTTCTTTATTTTTTCAGGCTTGGCTTGGCTATACAACCGTCAATTAGCCGTACCTGTTTAGTTGCTAGTTTTGCCAACTGTTCATCCAGATGTACCATCTCATCATAAAGCCCGCTTAACAAAGATCGAAATAATCCGGTTAATTCGTTGTCGGTACTTTCCAGAATACCCGGGATTTCTTTGCGCACATAAGCTATTCCTTTCGGTATAATCACCCCGTATTCCATGAGCAAACCCCGAATCTGATTTGCTTGCGCTGTTCGCCTTGCAACAACCTGACTACGAATACGATGTATACCCTGTATGTCTTGCTGCTCAACGCTTTTAGAGGGTGCAAATCGCATCGTTGGGCGTTGTACTGCTTCGCATATCGCTTCAGCATCAACGGCATCACTTTTGTTGGATTTGACATAAGGTTTAACAAACTGTGGAGCTATCATCTTTACGGTATGTCCGTAGCTTTCAAAGACTCGTTTCCAATAATTGGCGCCGCCCCAAGCTTCAAGACCTATAAGACAGACGGACATTTGAGCAATGGATTCCTTCAATTTTGCCCGGGTTAACTTTTTAGTTAAAACAACATGTTCGTGCTTATCCACTCCATGTAATTGGAAGCTTTTTTTGCCAGGTCAATTCCTAATACAGCTACGGTCAGTTTTACGGTACTATTCTTCATGGTCTGTCTCTCTGTTGATGTTTAGGTTGTGAATTTACATCATCGCTCATTTGAAGCCGTTATGGGAGAGGTGGACCATTCCATTAGTAGTGATTTCTTATTTATTTGCCCATTATTTGCCCATTAATTTTATGAACATAGTTTACCCCTTTTCTACTCCTCTGAGCTCACCCAATCAGGATCATACATGTCGATCATCGGAACTTTATTGTCCATGATGATCCAGTTGGTTAGCTGCCTTCCCGCCTCCTTCGTAAGCCATCCTTGAAATAGCAATGCTCCGTGGTTGACGTTTGAAATCCCGCCTTGTCCCAATTTGGCATAATCGTCTTCCAGCATTTTCTGGTAGACTTTTAACATTTTTTTCCATTCTTTCTCACTTCCCTGTTTAAAGGCAGTCCCCTCTAAATTAATCGTGGAGGTCCCCGTCACCAAGAATCGCCGACCTATCGGACCACTTCCTATCAGTGCAACTGGAGCACCATTCTCATCAAATTTGTATTTTTCTAATACATGTGGTTTTGCGTCTTCAAGCTGACATGGCTCAGTATTAGCAGAAATCGAATACCAGCATTTAGCAGGCTCAAACTCGATTTTGCTCTCTTCAAACAGTGCTTTCAAAGTGGAAATGTTGGAAGTGAAGACAAGAAGGTTGTCTCCTTCAATTGCTTCAAGAGCTTCAGGAGTTACTTCGACACGCACTTTGCTGTCCTTGTTGACTCTCTCCACTACGGCCTTTCGAGCGCTAGTATTAATAAATTCAAGGTCAAAGTAGTCGAGTGAATATTCATTCTCGGTGTAGTCGGAACTCGTGCATCTCTCCTTTCGTTCAGAAGTTGTTTTGTTAAACACGGAACATTTGGAAGCAAGTCGCGCACGTGTATAAACAGATGGAGCAAACCCTCCCGGGTCGTCTAACCTATCATATGTACCAAGGACAAATATTTTGTCCGGTCGATTTTTTATATAAAGATACTTGGGGTTGAGTATGTCCGTGATCGCAGAGGCTGCGGCAGCACCTGAGCCCATGACAATTAGCTTTTTACCACTGAAATTAACTGAATCTTTGCCAGTTCGAAGCTGCGAAAATAATTGCCACTCATTGAACATAAAGGGAAGACCTGTTTCACTCTCCTTCGATAAACGACGATTGTCCTCCTCGGAAATTTGGCATTGGAAGGGAGCACGACAAATATCCAACCCTTTTGGGTTTCCCAATCCTGCTGTAATCACGACTCCATGCTGGACTTTGATGGTGACCTTTCTTTTGTTCTCTTCGACAAACGCTCCGACTAATTCGCATTCCACCTCGACTCCCTTCTCCGAGGCATGTTTGACCTTCGCTTTGCATGGAATCACGGGAACACCCAATGCCGCCCCGTTTAGCGCAAGAGTGTACCCCAGCGATTTTCTGGATGCATTAATTTGCGAATTATCAGGACTTTTGAAGTCACGGGGGTTAGACCAAATTTTCTTGAGGGGATTGCCTTCTGGGGGCTCATGGCCGATAAAAATGAGTTCCCACGGTTGTCCAGGATCTTCCGATCCCATCAATATCCCAGGCTGTCCGACATCTACGATCAGTGACTGCTCCCGAACCGATTTATCCGCGTTCGCTAAGACGTTTTGCGCTGCAAAACTTCCACCTATAAACAGGTAGCCAACGGTGATCGTTTCGCCCCCCCATGCTTCTGCCATCTGCTCGCGGCGTTCGTCACCGTAACATACTGCCTGCTTTGCTAGATCAATTCGTTCTTTCGGTTGTAGGGAGTCCGAAATGGTTATATTTTCCTCAAATAACTCATTATCACAGTTAATTCTTAGCAAATCGGCTAATTTCCCTGAAGGAGTCACTGCGGAGTCATATCTCGAACTTTCTTGCGTGGTCACCGTATTCGCCACCTCTGGAGCTTGTGATCTGTTTTGAGCGGCGGTGTCGATGTTATCGGCGTTTGGCTTGACGTTGTCTGTTGAGCATGAAGCAATGCCCAAAACCAGCATCCCCCAAAGTACTCGCCAAATGACTGGGGGAAAAAGTCTCAGTTGAAATGTAGATTTCTCGCTCATGGTGTTTTACCTCCTCTTGAAATTTTCGTTATAACGCCCATGCTCAGCGACAGGCCAAAGTGGCGTTATTCCCGGTCGACCAGCCCCCGTACCCTATCGCCCAAAAGTGCCTCCCCCAATAGCGCTTCTTTAACTGAGGAAATTCCTACTGGAGAATCCGGGATGTACGCCCTTTCAGACGCTTCATCAAACTACTGATCGATAATTTTGGTGGGTATTCTATGTGCATATGCACATGATCTTTACTCACAACACCTTTCAAAATCTGAACATCCTCTACATCACATATCTGGATTATCAAGCTTCGGCAACGACATTGAACACCTCCAGTCAATACCGGATATCTGTACTTCGTCACCCACATCACATGGCCTGTAAAACGCGTGACCGTATGCCAGCTTTCTCGCTGTTCATTCATACCAATAATGCTAACACAGATGAGTAGCAGCTAAAGCCTTGCACTAAAGTGCATAGTTTTGACTAGCAAACTGAGACCAATAAAAAACGCGGCAAGGCGCTGAGTTATCTGCATAACGAATGGCAGCACCTGACCGCTTATCTGAAAGACGGCCGCTTGGAGATCGACACCAAAAGTAGGCGCTTTAGGCGACAACGGTGCTGAAAATGCCATCCGGCTGTTCGTGCTGGGTCGTAAAAACTGGTTGTTCAGTACTTCGGTAAAAGGGGTGAAGTCCAGTGCCAACCTGTACTCGCTAATCGAAACGGCCAAGGCCAATGGCTTGGAACCCTATGCTTATCTGCGACATGTCTTCACTGAACTACCAAAAGCAGAAACTGTGGAAGCCATCGAAGCATTGTTACCGGGCAGTATCAACATGGATCAGATCTGGGGTGGCTGAGCAATGGCGGTGTTTATTAACCGCTTACTATAAACCTGCCACTCGCAATTGGTCGCTAAACTATTCTGCAATTAGTCGCTAGACTATCCACAATTGGTCGGAACCAGGCATTTACTAAGATTAAGCTTGCTTTCTGTCAGAGAAAGTGAAACCTGAGGGCAAGCAACTTTTACACCGATTACCGATTCTGCCACGAGTGAGAACTCAAGGCTGCTGCAGAGAATACTTAATCAAAGCATTCAAAAGGTAACCAGAGGCTCAGGCACCTTATAGACCGTTTCCCGTTTTTACCACGAGTGAAAGTTGAAGATTGCTGATAGAAACGCGGGTAAATTCACTCAAAATAGGCTGATTTGGCCAAAAACATGGCTTATTATGTAGCTGACATCAGCTCTTCTCATTGAATCAGCCAAACTATATTTCCAATCCCTTTTCTAGAGCTTTTATTTGACCATGAGCAATGAGACACAAAAAGGAAAAATTGAACTCGCCATATTCAAGAAATTTGCTGAGCGGGCTGGGCTTGATGTTCTTACTAAGTCCATCAACAAAAAGGAACCACCAAAACCTGATATCTGTTGTCAGATAAACGGCGAAGGTCGTGTTTGGTTCGAATTAACAGAATCTTGTTCGCCAGAATTTGCAGAAATGATGAATCACTTACCAGAGTCTAGGGTAAGCTTCACATGGGGAAGTGACAATACCGAAGCACTCTTGCAAAAGAAAATTAAAAAATCTTACCCAGTCACTGAACCCGTAGATCTTCTGATCTACACCAATGGTAGAACCGCTATGCCGGATAATGCCCTTACCGCAATTATTCAACATGAGTTATCTGATGGCACCGGTCAATTTCGAAACATTTGGTTTATGGGTGATAATGTCTGCCAAATATGGCTGAATAAACATTGATCCTTTCCTGCTAAGGGCATGAGGCCAGGTGCCTTTTAGGCCATATAAGCTTCTACAACCTATATTTCTCTCTGCTAAACTAACTTACAATAAATCTGAAAATAACACGGGGGAAACCACATGAGCCAGACTAAGCCCTGGAAATCTTTTCCCGAGCAACTCAGCATATTGAGAGGTCGGGCATTACTAGTTGATAACGAAACCGCGGCGCTTGATTACCTTGAGCGTATAGGATATTACCGCTTAAGTGGTTACTGGTATTCGTTTCGGGATCTGGTAATAAGACAAAGTGCAGATGGAAAAATATCACATTACAGAACAAATCAATTTATCCCGGACAGTCACTTTAAAAACGCCGTGGAACTTTATGTATTTGATAAAAAACTCCGTCTGCTCGCGCTAGATGCTCTTGAGCGTATTGAATTAGCAGTTCGTGTAGATATTGCACATTTATTGGGTGAAAAAGATATTCACGCGCATGAAAACCCAACACTATTTCACGGTCGGTTTTCAAAGCAAAAAATTCATAAAGGTGTAAATATCGGTAAAACACAACATCAGCTGTGGTTAACCCGACATGAGCAGGTAATACGCCGTGCTCGCCGGGAACCCTTTGTTTCACACTATATGCAAAAATATGGAAAACTACCAATATGGGTAGCCATTGAGGTATGGGATTTTGGGCTAATGTCAAAACTCTTTGCAGGTATGCGGCCTGTAGACCAATTAAGTATTGCTAAAAAATACGGCGCCACTAATGGCAAGATGTTTGCAGGCTGGTTGCGTAGCTTTAACTTTATTCGCAATGTATCAGCCCACCATAGCCGATTATGGAATATCAATGTGCTAGAACGCTCCGCTTTATTGCAGGATGATGAGTACTGGAAAAACTGAATAATGCCAGGCCATTTTACTATTTTTGCCTGATGCAGAAATTAATTAAAGTTATTTGCCCAAACTCAAGCTGGGGGCGACGATTTTTATCGTTATTGAATGAATTTCCAGAGATTACAAATAACTCAATTAGTCTGCGCGATTTTGATTTGGCACAAAATATAGACGATTGGGTTTTGTGGAAATAAATATATTTATAAACCAAAAATGAAAACCGACGCGTACACAAAAGAGTGAAGAGGCGCCGAGCGTATTGGTGGTAAATATAGGCGATTAGTGCTTTGCTGTCAATCGATAATCATTTATTGAATGGAGCAAATAAAACTCCCTAAGTTACAAATTTTGTCAGAAAAAAGGTATCGATTTTCTGACAAACTCCACTTTCACACAAGCAAGTTCTGATAACCCGCGCTAATGTTGATTACAAAAACCAGCTAGGCTTTCTTTTTCAATTCCACAATTGGTCGCTGAACTATTCCACAATTAGTCAGCTTAAATCCCACAATTTGTCAGAATTGAGCTATCACTGGCTTTTAAACTTACTTTCTGTCAGAAAAAGGGTATCATTTTTCTGACGAAAACATTAATTAAATAGCATGCAATCAATTGAAAACAATATAATTAATCGCATTTATGGTAAAGGCAGGGGTTGGGCATTCTTCAAGAATGATTTTCTCGACCTTGGCTATACAGCTGCCGTTAACCAGGCATTAAGCCGCCTGCAGAAAAACCAACGGATTAGGCGAGTCATGCGCGGAATCTATGATTACCCCAAATTTAACAAATTACTAAACGAAAAATCCAGGGCACGCATTTTAAAAGATACGCGCTATACTACAACTTGGGTATATGAGGGAATTAAACGTACTTTCATTGACCAATGAATAATTCAATAACAATTCTTAGGGTTATAGAGGGTGATTATCAATCAATATAGTGACTATATAGTCTATGTTGATGAGAGCGGTGATCACGGCTTAGCCACAATTGATGAAAATCATCCTGTTTTCGTTCTCGCTTTTTGCATAGTAAACAAATCAATTTACACCCATCAAATTTCACCGGTTCTACAGGAATTCAAATTCAGGCATTTTGGACATGATCAAATTATTCTCCATGAAGCTGCCATACGGAAAGATAAAGGTAGTTTTTCATTCCTCAAATCTCGAGAGCTAAAAGAAACTTTTCAGTGCGAGTTATCAGAAATCATTCTGGCGACACCATTTACATTAGTGGCCACCGTAATAATGAAAACAACGTATAAGGCTCGCTACTTATCACCGGCAAACCCATATCATGTCGCGCTGGGGTATGGGCTGGAGAGAGTCTTTTATTACCTGTGTGAAATGAACGCCGTAAGCGCCCCTACTCACATTATATTTGAAAAACGCGGGAAAAAAGAAGATGCAGAGCTGGAGTTAGAATTTAGACGTGTTTGTGCCGGCGGGAATTTCAAAGAGCATCGGTTACCTTTTGAAATAATTTTTGCTGATAAAAAATCTAATTCCTCAGGCTTACAACTAGCAGGCCTACTGGCCCGACCAGTTGGTATCAAGGCCTTACGGCCAAACAAACCAAACCGTGCATTTGATGTGATTGAGAAAAAGTTTTACCGTGATGAGCGATCTCGATACTTGGGGCGGGGGTTAAAAGTCTTTCCTTAGCTCTATAAACAAAAGGCCCCAGCGAATCCGCTGAAGCCAGTTGTCGACCGAGAATCCCCAGTCCTTTGTATACATTATGTATAGTTTGCCCTCAAAATTCAATAGCACAGTTGTTTAAAGTTTAAAAAAAGACCCCGATTTAGCACTCAAAACAACATTGATTCTGAGATTACAGGAAAATTACTGGTAATATTACTGCGAAGCCAATATTTGGAGCAATATCTGCTTGATTAACGAAGACCAACTCGAACAACTCTGCCTTGACTGGTTCCGTGACCAGGGCTGGGGTTATGTTTATGGTCCGGGTGTTGCCCCCTGATAAGAAGTCACCGTATTTTTAATAAAATCGTTGGGCATTATCAGTATACGCGTGGGCATTTATGCCCACGCGCATGGCCCCGGAAGTTTGTCTAACCGTAGGTATAGCTGGATTGTAGGCCTAGCGGTATGCCTAGCGCCCAGTAGGCGAGCAGGTATAGCGTCCAGAGCACCATGAAGGTGATCGAATACGGTAGCATCAACGCGGTTATGGTGCCGATACCACTGGTTTTAATATAGCGTTGGGCATAGACCACAACCAGCGGGAAATACGGCATCAATGGGGTGATGATATTGGTGGCGGAATCACCTACACGATAGGCCGCCTGTGCCAGATCCGGGGAAATCCCCAGCTCCATCAACATGGGTACAAAAATAGGTGCAAGCAAGGCCCATTTTGCTGATGCCGAGCCGACAAACATGTTGACCACCCCAGTTAATACTACTATCCCGGAAATTGTTAAGGCGCTGGGCAAACCCATGCTTTTGAGTGCAGCTGCACCTTTCAATGCCAGCAAAATCCCAAGGTTTGATTGTGAAAATGCATAGATAAACTGGGCGATAAAAAACATTATCACCAGATAGTAGGCCATGCTGTGCATCGCCTTGGTCATGCCCTCAATAATATCTTTAGAGCTTTTCACTGTGCCTGCTTTTATGCCATAAACAATTCCGGGCAATAAAAACAACACAAAAATCAGGGCAACAATGGATCCCATTAACGGTGCGCCCAGCTCAGTTAACGAACCATTGGGCCCACGCCAGGCGGAGTCTGCCGGATAGGCTACAAAAACCATAACCGCAACGGCTATTAGCATGGACCAAAGCGCTGCGCGTAAGCCACGGCGTTCGTTATCCTGCAAGGGATCCATAGTCGGTAAGTCTTGCAGGTCATCATCCAGTTTACTTGCCATTAAACGCGGCTCAACCACTTTATCTGTGATATACCAACCAACCGCGATAATAAGCAGCGAGGATGAGGCGGTAAAGAAAAAGTTATTCAGCGGGTTCAGGATAATTGCAGGGTCAATAATTTGAGCCCCAGCCTGGGTAATGCCTTGTAGCATCGGGTCGATAGCTGAGGGCACAAAATTAGCTGAAAAACCACCTGAAACACCGGCAAATGCTGCCGCAATTCCGGCCAGCGGATGCCGCCCGGCTGCATAAAATATAACCCCACCCAGTGGGATCACTAGTACATACCCGGCATCTGCCGCAGTATGGCTAACAATCCCGACAAGAATGATCATCGGGGTTAGTAACCATTTGGCAGTCACCGACATCATCGAGCGTAAACCAGCGTTGATAAAGCCGGTATGCTCGGCAACCCCAATTCCGAGCATCGCTACTAGGACCACTCCGATCGGATGAAAATGTGAGAAGTTAGTTACTAGGGATGAGAAAAAGGCGGCCATTGAAGCACCCGATAACTGGTTTACAATAACCAGTGGATCTCCGGTTCTCGGGTCTGCTAGACCGTAATCTATATATGACAAAGCCCAGGAAAGCACCCAGACTATACATAATAAAGCGATAAACAGAATGGCCGGGTCCGGCAACTTGTTGCCTACCCGTTCTACCATTGCGAGCGATCGCTGAGTAAAGCTATCCCTCTGGGTTGTGGTCTCCGTCATGGTTGATTCCTTATTTTTATAGTGATTACAGTCTACCTAAACAGGGAAAGCATTGAAAGCACCACAAGTTTAAAGCCCCACGAGCTTACCACCCTTCTACCCTTTCCAGCCCGGAACGGGAAGGCATGCTGTTTGTTTTAGGATCGTTCGCTGGCGCGTTGCTCGTACATTTTTCCTAAATTCCAGCTGATTACCGCCCACACACCCATTATGGGAATGAACAACATGGCGATTTGACTCAGGCTTAAACCCAGCACGGTTAGGCCTTTAAATATCCAGCTGGCGGCAACATCACTACCGCGATACACCACGGTATCGATAAAGTTTTTGGATTTATATTTGGTGGCTCGATCAACAACCGTGAACAGCATTTCCTTGAGCGGACCGATCAGTCCATAATTCATTGAGCGTTGGGCCACCTGCACTGAAGCAAACAGCACCAATGTCATGGAACTGCCAAGCACAACCATTCCTGCTGCCAGTAAGAACGGCATTAATACCATGGTTTTGGGCATTCCCAGCCATACGATGATTCGGGAGGTGAGTACAAATTGCAAAACAAATGCGATCAGGTTTACAGCCAAATTTAGGTCACTGAAAAATATTGTGCGGGCGCTGCCTGCTTCCGAGATTTGTTCCGACACCAAAAACACCAAGCCATTATATAAAAATGTCGCGGTTAAATTATGCGCCAGCATTAGCAAGCAGATAAAAATCAGATATTTCGAATTGAATACCTTTAGCGCACCTTCCCAGATACTACCGCCAATGATTGATTCAGCGCGTGCTGTTCGGCCCCGTGATTCGGTATGCCGACCCAGCCAGATAGCAGCAAAGGTAGCTGCAAATAACATTCCTGCACCTGCAAACATTAAACCACCGCTGCCTATAGTGTCGGCAACACTACTGGTTATCAGTGGTCCGAAAACCGCCCCAAGACTACCGCCTGCAGCGATAGTCCCAAATAACCTACGCGCCTGTTCTGCACGAAAGATATCCGCCATAAAGCTCCAAAAAATAGATACTACAAAGAGGTTAAACACACTCAACCAGATATAATAAACTCGCTGTGTCCAAATATCCGGCATGCCATCTTTGAATAACCAGGCAAAAACCAGCAGATTACTGATGAAAAACAGATAGATACCGGGCAGGAAATAACGGCGTTTGAAATTGCTGACCAAATAACCAAACAAAGGCACTAACACCAACATAGTGGCGAAAGTTGCCGTGTAGAGCCACTGTAAATTTTGAGCATCGGCCGCAGCTATCGCCCCACTGATAGGGCGAAGCATAAAGTAGCCGGTTAATAACAGGAAAAAATATATAAATGCAATCGCTAGGCGCTGCCATTCACCCGGCTCAATTTTGAGTATGCGCGCGAGGTAACCGCTTTGTTGTTGCCCCTCAACTATCGACATTAGTGTGTGGTATCACTGCCATCTTCGGGCTCGGGCTCAGATTCAGGTTCGACCAACTTTTCAAGCTCCAGTGTGTCGGTATAAGAACTCGATGATTCTGATGAGTTAGTTGTTGACTCCTGGATACTAACTTGTTGACCGGGCCGCAAGCGCTCAGCACCCCGTATCACAACTTTATCACCTGCCTGAAGGTCGCCTTCCACCGCAATCCACTGCTGCTCGCTGATACCGGTCTCAACTCTCACTTGTCTGGCCTTGCCTTCCATTGAAATCACAAATACTGTGGTAGCCTGGCTGCGTAAAACCAAGGCATCACGAGGAATTGCAAGCACCTCAGCGCTAGTTGCTACAGGTATCCGCACCCGCAGTGTTTTTCCGACAGGGTAGACCTTTGCTGGTAAATCCAGACGCATTTCATATACATGGGTACGCTCATTACCCACTGCTACCAGGGTGCGGACAGGCACCATCATACTGCCAGCATTGCCTGTAATTTCAAGCTTGTCACCGCGTTGACTAAACGGCATATATTCCAATGGTGCGCGCGCAACTACTTCCAGATTGTTGTCATTAACCAGGCGCAAAACTTCAGTGCCGACAGCCAATCGCTCGCCTGGATTACTTAAACGAGCCACTACTACACCGGGAAAGGGTGCGCTAATTTTACTACGCATCAACTCATCTTGGGCCTGTTCCAGTCGAACTTCTGCCACGGTTAAATCGCTCTCGGCAACCTGTCGATCAGCGGTCGTCTGCTCGTATTGCGTGGTTGAGGCAAGATTTTTCTTTGCCAGTCTGCTCAAGCGTTTTTCTTCTGCTTGCAAAAAATTCAGGCGGGCTTTCTCGCGCGCTACCTGTGCCGCCAATTCGCGTTGCTGCAACTTGAAGCGAGTATCATCAATTCGGGCAATCACTTCACCTTTTTCTACTCGGGTGCCGATATCTGCAATCGCTAACAAACGCCCGCTGACCTCCGCTGAAATTCGCGCATCCTCTCGGGATACAACCGTACCCGGCATCATTGCGGTAGCGACCATCGAGCGAAACTCCACTTCTTTCACTTGCACCTGGGCAGGTGGCCGCTTGGGTTGGGCTGCAACCGGGAAACTACAAAGCAGAAAAAACAAACCACTTAGCAGCGTAACTATTACTTGTTTAGATTTCATTATCAGGCCGGCTCTTGTTGTTGATTATGGGTTGTTCGGTCTTTCCGACCTTCATTCATACGCAGCAGGCTGGGCAGCAGCAAGAGGGTAAACACTGCTGATACCAGCATTCCGCCAACAATTACAGCCGCCATGCCACGGTATAGCTCAGTACCGGAACCCGGCATCAGCATCAGCGGTAACATACCGAAGATACTGGTCATTGTGCTCATCAGAATAGGCCGTAAACGCAGGCGTACCGCCGACTCGACTGCATCCCGGCGTGGCATGCCTTCGCGCTCTGCATCGCGGGCGCGGTATACCAGTAAGATGGCGTTATTCACCACCAGACCCAGTAGTATTACAAAACCAATCATGGTAAGTAAATCCATTGCCTGACCACCACTGGATTTCAATACTAAATCCATTATGCGGATACTTATAATACCGCCAACGGTGGCCATCGGTATGGTCAGTATTACCAATAATGAGTCGCGGAAAGACTTAAATAGCGCAGAAATCAATAAATACAGAATAATGATTGCCAATAAAAAGCTACCCGCCATGCTTTTTAATACCTCTGCCAATGCCTCAGCACTGCCATGATACGCAATCTGCCCACTAGCGGGCATCAACGGCTCTATCATTGGAACAACTTCAGACTTGATAATAGCGATGGCATCTTCCAGTGGCATCCCCTGCGGTGGGGTAACTTGCAAGGTCAGGGTGCGGCGGCGATCAATGCGGCGAATCTCAGTGGGGCCAGCGGTTCTGGTGACCTCGGCCAACTCACCCACCGTTTGGATTCCGCCGAATGGAGTGGCCAGTGGTAATACCGCGAGTTCTTCGGGCGTGTCCCACTTATCCGCCCTGAGAATAATATTCAGGCGCTGCGAACCGTCAAAGTATTCGCCTAAAAATGCGCCTGAACCTAAGGCTCTAACCGCTGTGGCAGTCAATTCACGGTTCCAGCCTACCTCGGCAATCCGACGGTCATCAGGGATCAAGCGAATTTCAGGCTCAGCCAACTCAAGGCCCGGCAAGGGTCGCACATTGGCACCGGGCAGCGCCTGCTTAATTGCAGCAAAGCCTACTTGGCCTGCAACTAGCAGTGATTCAAAATCATCCCCCTGAAGATCAACATCAATACTCCGGCCACCACGCGATCCACGGAACACCGGGGCGCGCGAAAGAAAACCAAAGGTATCTGGGAAGCCCTGCAGTATTTGGCGATTGGCGAGACCGAGAATTTCATCCATATCCTCTGGATCCTTTGCCTCCAGGCCAATGAAAGCCCCGCTACCTAAGAAACCCAGAAAGTAGTACTTAATAAGAGGAGATTGGTCTTGCAGATAAGGTTCAAAACGCTTATCTATTACTGAAATCAATTCCGCATCTGCGGTATCAACATTCAAGCCCGGGGGGGTAACGATAAAACCAAAGGCGAAGTTGCGTTTTCCTTCAGGTAAGTAATCAGCCGAGGGTTTCAGCAACAGCGCGAATAAAATTGGTATTATTGTAAGACCCAGCACCCACGCCCAGCGCCGAGGCTGAGTATCAGTGGCAAGCATTATCTTATTGGTTATTGCCCGCCACCAATGGATGTGTATATCCTCAAATTTACCCGCACGAACCCAGCGGGATGCGGCCGCTGGCAAAACAGTGATAGCCACAATTAACGAGGCTACCACAGCTACCGAAATAGTAATGGCAAGGTCTGCAAACAACTGACCAGCTTCATCTTTTAAGAAAACCACCGGCATAAAAATTGCCACCGTGGTTGCGGTTGAAGCTACTAACGCGCCCCACACTTGAGCTGTCCCACGGTCGCTGGCTTCGTCTCCTTTTAACCCTTGTTCTCGTTGCCTGAATATATTTTCCAACACAACAATGGCCGCATCCAATACCATACCGGTGGCAAAAGCCATGCCTGCCAAAGAGATAATATTCAGTGTTCGACCGCTTAAGTCGAGGACTATGAATGCCGAAAATAAGCATAATGGAATAGCCATAGCAACGATGAGCGTGGCTCGAAAACGCCGTAAAAACCACCACAACACCGTCACCGCAAGCAACATCCCCAAAATCAAGTTGTTGCGTACCATACGGATTGAAGCTTTTATATAGACAGTCTCATCATAGGTCTGGATGATTTTTAAACCTTCAGGCGCCAGTATATTGGTTTCCAACTCACGCACGGCCGCTTTAATTCCGTCCATAACTTCAAGCACATTCACCCCGGTTTCGGGGGTGATATTGAGAGCAATAGAGGGGCCACCATTACCGCTAATAACCCCACTGCGGTCCTGTAACACTCTGGCCACAGTGGCAATATCGCGCAGGTGGATAGAGTGGTTGTCACGCCACTCAAGCACTAGGTCGCCCAGTGCCTCGATATTATATTGGCCGGCAAAACGAATCGTGTAGCGACGCCTGCCAACATCAGCTGTACCGGCTGAAACATCTTTATTGCTGCCTAATCGCGAACCGATGGTAGTGATGTCAATGCCAAGACTGGCTGCTTTGTAAGGGTCAAAGGTAATTCGCAGTTCATCAGAGCGACCGCCAACCGAGCCACTGCTGGCAACCCCTGACACCCGCTCGAGTCGGGGCAATACAAACTCATCGATAAAGCTTTGATAACCGGCAATATCGCGCGGGTTGTTCTCCTGTGTTTGAATCGCAAACCAGGCAATGGTATTACCGAAACCACCACCACCGACATTAATGACCGGCTCGGTGATATCAACGGGGTAACGCGGCACCTGATTGAGCGCATTCATTACCTCTACCAACGCCCGACCCATATCGGTATCAATATCAAACTCAAGGGTAATTGTTCCCCGGCCCCGGGATGAGCTTGAGGACATCTGGCGTACACCAGGAAGGCCGCGCAGCACATTCTCTTGCGGCTCAACAATCTCGGATTCTATTTCCAGTGGTGCAGCGGCACGCCAATCGGTCTGAATTGATATTACCGGGCGTTCAATATCCGGTGACAGTTGCACAGGCAAACGAAACAGAGAGATCACCCCGAACAGGATGATTAATATTCCGGCAACTGTTACAGCTACTCGATTTCTAAGTGAAGCGCGGGTTAGTTGCATCGTTGAGATACTGATCTGGAATTTATTTTAGTAAAGTTATATAGGCACAACATTCCGATATTTTACGCTGAAATGATGCGCTTGTATAAAACCAAAGACAGAAAGTGCTATTTATCCGGTAGAATGAAAACATGAAGCTCACTGCCATCAATATATACCCGCTTAAATCCTGCCACCGGGTTGAGCGGAATGAAACTCTGATCACCCCGTTGGGGCTCGCGCACGACCGCCACTGGATGCTGGTTGATGATCAGCTTCAATTCATCAGCGCTCGAAAATACCCGCAATTACTTCGATTGTCTGTAGATATTGGTCCTGCCGGCTTTGTGGCCGTCTATAACGGCCTGCCTGGAATATATATTCGCTATCCGGCGAACACCGCTAGCCGTTACCCGGCAACCATCTGGAAAGATAAAGTAGAGGTTCTCGATGCCGGAAACACGGCTGCTGACTGGTTTAGCCAAATAATCGGCAAACCCTGCCGCCTGGTGTGGTCCTCGGCTGAAAGTGCGCGCCTGTTAAAACCCGGCAACTATCCGCCACCTTCTATACCCGCTGATGAACGGCAACTTACATTTGTGGACGGCATGCCCATCTTGCTGACCAACACAGCCTCTCTGGATAAATTAAATTCACAGCTTGATAAAGCGGTATCCATGCACAGATTTAGAGCCAACTTGGTGATTAATGGTCAACAGGCATGGGAAGAAGAAAGCTGGCAACGAATTCGAATTGGCGAACTGGAATTACAGGCAACTAAAACCTGTGTGCGCTGCATATTAACCACTGCCGACCCACAGACCGGGGTTTTTGATGATCTTAAGGAACCCTTAAAAACACTATCTCGAATTCACCACCAAAAAAATCGCGGCGCAATCTTCGGAATGCAGTTTGTGGCGCTCAACAGCGCTACTGTTAAGATCGGTGATCGTTTGAAAATAGAGTAATTTTCCTACTTGCATCAGCTCAATACGAGTGTACAATTTCACATATAATTACCAAGATATGACTAACCGTGATTTTGGCAGGATGCCAGCTCAAACATGCTAAATACCAATAAACAAAACTGGGACTATATTATAGTTGGCGCCGGCTCAGCCGGTTGCGTACTGGCAAACCGCCTGTCAGAAAACCCGGCGAATAAAGTGCTACTACTTGAGGCTGGGGGCAAAGACTGGAACCCCTTCATCCATATGCCCGCAGGCTTGGCCAAGCTGGTCAATATGAAATCCATTAACTGGAGTTACGATACCGAACCCGAAGCCGCCCTTAATAACCGTCGCCTTTACTGGCCGCGCGGAAAAGTGCTGGGTGGGTCTTCATCCATTAACGCCATGTGTT
This sequence comes from Lysobacterales bacterium, assembly GCA_021648045.1. Classification (GTDB taxonomy): domain Bacteria; phylum Pseudomonadota; class Gammaproteobacteria; order Xanthomonadales; family SZUA-36; genus SZUA-51. Next base: position 1,908 of record JAKITM010000040.1, on the reverse strand, counting down.
ATTGCCGTGGTCACAAACTGGATTATGACAACTGGGCCGCTGCCGGCAATGCTGGCTGGGATTACACCGCTGTATTGCCCTATTTTCGCAAGTCTGAGGATCAGCAACACGGCGCTGATGTCTATCATGGCACCGGCGGGCCATTAGCAGTTCGGGATTTACGCTATCACAACCCCTTGTCGGAAGTTTACCTGCAAGCAGCCGAAGAGCTCGGATATACCCGCACCCGCGATTTCAATAATGACCACCAGCGAGGCTTTGCCTATTATCAGGTAACCCAGAAGAACGGTCGCCGTTGCAGTACTGCTGTTGGTTATTTACGCCCGGTAATGAAGCGCTCTAACCTTACCGTTATAACTCATGCGCTGGTCGGAAAAGTTCTGCTTGATGGTAAAACTGCCGTCGGTATTGAATACACCCGCAAGGGCAATAAAGAAAACGTGTATGGTGGCGAAATATTACTTTCCGGCGGCACCATCAACTCACCGCAATTGCTACAGCTATCGGGTATAGGTATTGGCTCGCAGTTACGCGAAGTCGGGATTAAGGTCAACCACGATTTACCAGGTGTAGGCGAGAACCTGCAGGACCATCTCGACATCTGCACCCTGGTGGAGTCACAAGAAAAAATCACCTACGACCACATGAATGAGATTGCTGCCGGAATTCGTTATATTTTTACCCGGGGCGGGCCTGCCAGCTCCAATATTGCTGAAGCCGGTGGTTTCCTGCTTTCCGAACATGCCGAAGATGGTCGGCCGGATATCCAAAGCCATTTTGTGCCCGCCCAGCTAGATGATCATGGGCGCAATATTTTGCCCGGTCATGGTCTAACAATACACGCCTGCCAGTTAAACCCCAAGAGCCGTGGCAACATCCAGATTACTTCCGCTGACCCTACAGTGGCGCCCAAAATTCAAGCCAACTACCTCAGCCACCCACATGATGAAAAAGTCATTCTGGCTTGTGCCAAACTCGGCATGCAGCTATTTGCAACCGATGTGTTTAAATCCATCCGCGGTAAACCCATCTTCCCAGAAGCCGGGCTGGAATCGGATGCCGAACTGATGGATTTTATTCGCCGCAAGGCAGAATCCATATACCACCCAGTCGGCACCTGCAAAATGGGCACTGATTCTATGGCGGTAGTTGACCCGCAACTGCGGGTTCATGGAATAGATGACCTGCGGGTAATTGATGCCTCCATTATGCCGGAGCTGATTGCTGGTAATACCAATGCACCAACGATCATGATTGCGGAAAAAGCCGCGGATATGATTACCAACGCTTAGGCTTACTCTTAACCCCGTCATCTCGGGGCGGCGAATAGCCGAGCCCGTGACCCAGCAAACAACATCTTAAGGACTGTTGGGCTAGCGTTCAACGCCTGCCCTTCAACCCAATCTGTCGCCAACCCATAAAGCCTATAAGCATTATCAATAGCACCAAAAATTCGGTAGGAAGTGTGGTTGCAACCTCAGCGTCTTGATTTGGAATTATTCGAAGCTGTCACTAAACAAAGCCTGGGAACGAATCGTAAACACATAGGCGGCACCTGCATCATCTGCCGAGTTATTGGGTGTGCTATCCACAACAGTGGTGGAACTGTCTTCCAGACGCGCCCCAAGCACAATCGTATCGCCCGAGGCAGCAACAGAACTACCAAACCTGTCACCATAGTCCGCATTAGATGCCTTTAGATAGGCTTGCTGCGACCATATCACACCACTGCGAGCAAACACATAGGCGGCACCTGCACCGGAAGCTGATTCATTGGGCGTGCTGTCCACACCCGTGCTTGAACTGTCTTCCCCAACCGCCCCAACCACGACCGTATCGCCCGCGACTGCAACAGACCAACCAAACCAGTCACCATTGTCCGCATTAGATGCCTTTAGATAGGCTTGC
>JAKITM010000039.1 GCA_021648045.1 Lysobacterales bacterium | reverse complement strand
AATCACCACCATTGCACTTTGATTATGGTCGTAAGGGATAAAAGTTGGCATCAATATGGCTCCTCTTTGATGCTGTCTATTTTATCATTTTAATAGGGTGTTTTAGGGTTTTTCTACAGCCTCAACGTTTGAGTTAAGTGGCGCGGTGAAACCGCGTCCATTGTGCCAGCTTGCTGGCGCAACTTGCTTTAACGATTTGTATGATCAATCCTCTTCAAGAAACGGGTAAACTGAGACCCACCTTTAGCAGCTACTAAAGGCCTTTGTGCAACAGCTCGATTGAATGTTGGAATCACCTTTTTAAAGGCCAGACCGGTAACAAGTGTGAGCGTTGCATAACTCATTAGATAATAAACGAACAGCTAATTTAATCTCAGAACCCGTATAGCAAGTAGGAGTCAATCTTAGCATGAATACATCCAAAGAAACCAATGTCGGGATCGATACAGGTAAACACCAGTTGGATATTTATATCCGACCGATTGGTGACTACTTCAGCGTAGAGAATAATGAAAAAGGCATTAAAGAAGCTGTCAAAAGGATTAAAAAGCACCAACCCACCCGGGTCGTAATCGAAGCGACAGGGCGATTAGAAATGCCCTTTGCTTGTGCGGCCAGCAAGGCTGGTTTACCGATTGTGGTCGCTAACTGCTATCACGTACACAACTTTGCGATCTCTACAGGCAAGCTGGCGAAAACAGATAAGTTGGATGCCGCCATGATTGCCCATTATGCTGAGGCCTTAAAACCCAGGTTGAGTGAACTAAAGGCTGATAATATTCAGAGAATCAGTGATTTACTGACTCGTAGAAGCCAGCTGATTGATATGCGCACCATGGAGAAAAACCGCTTTAGTATTATGCCAAAAGATATCAAGCGCTCTAATACGCGCATCATCAAACATCTGCAAAAAGAAATTGCCTGGGCTGAGGCTTGCTTAGATAAGTTAATAGAAGACACCCCGGACTGGAATCAAACACTGCAGATACTCCTCAGTGTTAAGGGTGTGGGTAAAGTGCTAGCATTTACCTTGCTCAGTGAGCTTCCAGAGCTCGGGCAACTCAACCGCCAACAGATCGCAGCTCTGGTAGGTGTTGCTCCAATGAACCGGGAAAGTGGTGCGTACAAAGGCAAGCGCCGAATACGCGGAGGACGAGCCAGAATCCGTACGGTATTGTTTATGGCTATGCTCTCAACAATACAATCTAACCCACGCTTTAAACGCGACTATCAACGACTGGTTGCCAGAGGAAAACCAAAAAAGTTGCCCTGGTGGCCTGCATGAGAAAAATGATTACTATCTTGAACACAATGGTCAAAAACGAAACCGTGTGGGTCGAAAATATGGCTTAAATTAGTTGACTTTTAACCACAGTTACTTATATTGTATTTTTGAAGTTTCATTGTGACTCTATTAAAATGGAAGAATTCAATCATCAAAATGCAGTGTACGACTTAAAGTTTAAATATGAGGCACGCGGCACCTATATGAATGGAAAGCCATTGCCACCGTATATTTCAGTCACTTTCGAGCAAGCTTTTGGTGTTGCGCTATCTTTTAGATGCTTTAGAGTTCAAGCTGTTGAGCGTAGAAATGTTGAAAATATTTAAAATAATACAAGTAATAATTTTATGCATTATCAATATCGTAGCTATTCCTGTATTAGCTACGGCTAAAGAAACAAAGGAACCGGAAGAAATTATTGCAATACATAATGATTTGAAAATAACATTGGTTGATGTCTTTATATGGAGAGATTGGCAACCTGTTGTTTCAAGACCAGGTAAAGACGGTGGATCACCTTTAAAAGTTGTGTCTTCTTTTATGTTTAATAATTCAAAGGGGGATTCGAAAAAAACACACTGGGAAGCATGGTTATTATTATCAGGGGCTGAAAGTATTTATCCAATTGAAATATGGAATGCTGATTCAATGTTGCCTTGGAGTGGTAACCTACAAGCAAAAGAGGTAAAGGGTGTAAAACTAAGAACTAGCAGTGGTCCCTACTTGAGAGTAGGTGATGAGTTAACATTGGTTGTTCGTTTTATTGTCGATGGAGAAGAGATTGTAATAAAATCAGAGCCTACTGAAATAATGAGGACTGATTGACATCAACTGATGAAAACAAAACCCCATCTAACAACACGCCCCACCTGGCCAATCCCACGCTTCGCGCGGTCTTGGCAGGTGAGCATAAATGTTATGTGCAATTGATGCTCAGTAGTGATATCTGAGTTGAGCGAAGGGTGGATTCAGAATCAACTTTATGAGCTATCAAGGACAGACGCTCGCTACTGTGGCTGAAGAGCAGGACCAGGTTGACACACAGGGTATTGGCAAGCCGGTTTCAGAGTCCTGCCTGCTTGAGGTTGAAGTGGATAATATTGATGGTAATAATGTGGTTCGCCCGCCTTATTCGTTTGCTATTGAGCAAGGTTCGCACACTATTAAAACGCGTTATGCCAAAAAGGTTGTTAATCGTGGCAACTGCCTGAACAGTAATGTTTCACGAAATATTAATCGTTACCGCATAGAGTCATTAGAGATTGATGTTGAAGCGGGTAAAAGTTACTACATTGCGGTTGATGCGACAGATCGTGATGCTAGGAATTGGAAGCTGGTGGTTTGGAAACTTGACTGATTCTGGCAATTAGAAGGCTGAGAATCAGGTCAAGCAATTAGTGCTGGATCAGTGTTTAGGTAGCATGACTAGCAAATAGTTTTGACATGCGGGTAGGCATTAATTTTTGTGTCGGCAGTTATTAATGCAGCAGCATGCTGCCTTGCCAGTGCCGTGATGATGCGATCTGCTGGATCACTATGAAATTTACCGGGTAGGTTGACCGATTGAATAGCCAGTTGGTTATTTACTGGGATAAAGCGAACAGTCTTAACTTCCTCAATTAGTTTGAACCACTCATCAATATTCATGCTCAAGGTCAACCTGTCTTTTTTCACCAGTAAGGCGATTTCCCAACTGCTTATAGATGAAATTAAAATATCACCATTGGTAGTCAGTTCGTGTTCAATTGCCTGCCTGGCGGTTTTCGAAAGTGCCACATCATCATTAACCCACCAAAGCAATATGTGGGTATCAAGAACAATCACTTGAGAACAGCCCAGTCATCTCTACCAACTGGTTCTAGTGGATCAATATAGTCGCTTACACTGCCTTTGAGAATATCAAGAGGGTTGTGGTTTTGCTGGTGGTATGGGCGAACTTCTATGGTTGGCCGGCCATGATCGGTAATGATAACGCTACTACCGCTGGCTTCAACCTGACGAAATATCTCCAGAGCTTTGGCTTTGAATTGAGATTTTGAGACTCTACTTTCCATTATTCGGCCTGTGTTCATTAGATTGATTCCATTATATCAATAAAATGACCGTAATATATAGTCATATATTTATCAAAGCCTGTATTAAAAAAAACCCCGACCGGTATCCAACCGGCCAGGGCGTTCCCCCCTGTTGGTGTTGGTGTTCAGCCTTTTTTAGCTGAAGTTTTGCTGACTTGAATATTCTGGATATTCTTTTCAACCGTTTTCAGACCAACGCCTTTTACATTCACCAGTTCATCGGCATGCTTGAAAGGGCCATTTTGGGTGCGGTAATTAACAATTGCCTGGGCTTTGCTGAGACCGATACCCTTGAGGTTTTCCGCCAGCATTTCTGCACTGGCTGAATTGATATTAACCGGTGCTGAAATCACATTGCCTGCCATTAACATCAGGGCCAGAGTTGTAACCATTAGTAATTTTTTCATTGTGTCCTCCTTTAAGGATCTATTGTTTGCTTCCATAATTGGAGCAGGTTTAGAATAGCGTGCCAGAGCAGTTGCGGGGCAGAGGTGATGTATGCGTGAGGTTGTAGGAGCAAAACGGATAGTTATATTGGCAAATGTGCTTATTAAGTCGCAGGATATTTCAGCTTATGAGTGTAGATATATTATTTATCCCATTCTCATGTTTTGAGAGACTGCTGGTATTTAATAGACTTGAAGAAAACAAAAGGATATTGAAGATGGCATTTGACCCGCAAAACATAGTTGGAAAAACAGTAAATTCTTACATCTCCCGCCCAGGGCCCGGTAAAACCAGGATATATATGATGATGTTTACTGATGGCAGTTGTTGTGAGTTTGTCTCGGGCAAAAACAATGCCTTTGCAAACCGTCGTAAGGTGCTGGAAACCCAGATAAATAGTGTAAAGCAGCGGGCTGGCGATGCTATCGAGCCGGTTTTAAATTCTGCACAATCGGGGGTTCAGCAAATGGCATTGAGTGGATTTTGAGTGCTATGCCAAAAGTCATGGTTATCCACAATGCCTGTGGATAACTATGTGAATAAGTGTTTTTAGGGCTTGTTATAGTAACGAAATCTTTACAATGGTCAAAAATTGACCAGCTTGCTATCTATAAATAAAAATCAATGACTTAGCGTTGCTATAATTAATATTAGGACTAGTTTATTTTAGAAATCAGGTAAAAAAATCGTAATCAATCACTTGTGTATTACTTTTTGAAGTTGATTGTAGATTGTGGGCGTAAGCTCTTGATATATTCTTTTGGGGTATTGATTTGTGCTTTTGGGCGGATGACTTATTATCGCGGTCTCGATGCATTTCTTTAGGTGAAACCTTGGTTAGCCAATGAGATACCGGGTCGGTGCCCTTGGTCGCTACGCACATCCTTGTGCTTCCCCGGTAATCGGAGCACCTGTAGGTCAAATGCGAATCACATTGTCCGCTATCCGTTCAAGTCTACTGGATTCCGGGTTCAACTACTCGCTGCCCCGGAAGGACGCGCCTCGGAGGTGTGTTTTTGTAGCAGCGGGCTTTGCGGATATTGGGATAAGTTGATCAGGGGTTAATTCCGATCTCCAAAGGCCAGACTTCTAGCTTGTCCATTAGCGCCAGCTTTTCCTGATGATCGCCTTCAGTTTCGTTGATTTCCTGGCGAAGCTCGGCTATCCGTTGCAGATAATCTTCATGATTCATCTGGTTGCCCTTGTCGCCTTGTAGAATTCGTTTGGTCCTGAATGCATCCCAGGATTCTTTTTCTTGCGGTTTGAGGGTTTCGGGGTAATTTCTGGCGCGGTAACGAAATAGCATTTCACTCAGGCGTTTATCCTGAAAAGTAAAATTGTTTTTTGCCAACTCATCAGGTGACAGGTGGTGGATGGTTTCAAGTTGTTGTTTGTCTGCAAAGCTGAAAAATCCACCACCATAAATCATTTGATCAGGGTCCTTAGATTCTGGAAAGTTGCTTTGTGCGTACAGCGCGGTGAGTTTATCGGCAGCATCGGCCTGATATTTTTTGAAGATTTGCAGGTTAGTCTCACAAAGCTGTTGGTCTAACTGAATACGCTCATGGTCTACACCTTTCAGCACCGCTGGTGGGGCAATAAAAGGGCATTTGTTCGCAGCGATGCCTTTAATGCCAGGCCGTTCCAGACCTTCGGGTAAATCGGCAGTGGGGGTAAACAGCCGGTCATGCAGTTCTTCTACAGATAGGTCGAGTATAAGTCCGGGGTCGATCATCAGGTCTACACAAAGTGTTTGTGCAGGAATTTGTGGGTGTTTGCATATAGGCAGAATCAGTGTTGTACAACCACGAACGGCGGGGATTTTTGCACTGATATGCAGCAGTGGTTCGCGCGCCATTGGATCTAGCATATCGGCCACTGTTTTTTTATCGCGCATGCCCAATGACCATTCAAACAGGCGTGGTTGCTTAGTTTTTACCAGTCTCGCCATATCTATGGTGGCGCGTACATCCGCGAGTGCATCATGTGCCGCAGTATGTTCAAAGTGGTTAGCGACACTCAGTTGGTCGAGTTTAAAACTGGGCTTGCCGGGCTCGTGGTACACCCAATTAAAACCTTCTGGGCGCAGAGCATAACAGGCGCGGATTAAATCGATTAAATCCCAGCGGCTGTTGCCATTTTTATATTCGCGTTCATAGGGATCGAAGAGATTGCGGTAAAACAAATTGCGGCTGAACTCATCATCGAAACGGATGGAGTTATAGCCCACACTGCAAGATCTACCCCTTAACATAAGCTCGCGGATGCGCCGGGCGAAATCTGCCTCGCTAAGGCTTTTGTTGCCATGCTGGTAAGTGGCCTGTGGGCTGATGCCGGTGATCATACAGGCATCCGGCTGTGGCAGCATGTCATCGGCTGCTTTGCAAAACCATTCGTATTCTTCACCGGGAATAGGGTTTAGATCAGCGTCTGTGCGGATGGCGGCAAATTGCGAGGGGCGATCCCAGCGCGGGTTAGTGCCGAAGGTTTCGTAATCGTGCCAGAGAAAGCTATTAGGTGGTTTCATATAAATATGCTAACAGCACAGAGAAGATTTGTCGTCGGTATATTTACGCTTTGAAAGGTCAGTTATACTGCTTTCAGAATTAAGGAGAATGTCGTGACCACAGTTATTGATGAATTATTGCATGTCGTTCAGTTAGAGCAAATCGAAGACAATATCTTTCGTGGGGAAAGCCGGGATATTGGCACGCCACGGGTTTTTGGTGGTCAGGTATTGGCGCAATCTTTACTTGCTGCCACCAAAACGGTGGATAGCGTACGCAAACCACATTCCATGCATGCCTATTTCTTGCGTGCCGGGGATGTCAACGCGCCGATAGTGTATGAAGTTGACCGCAGCCGGGAAGGCCGCAGTTTTACTACCCGGCGGGTAGTGGCTATTCAGCATGGTCGCCCGATTTTTACCATGGCATCTTCATTTCAGGTGCCAGAAGAGGGTTTGGAACACCAGTTACCCGCACCGGATGTTCCAGATCCAGACACCCTCGGGCCTACCAGTCCTTTGTCTGCAGAAATTCTGGCTGAGATTCCGGTAAAGTTACGCCGCTGGTTTTTGCAGGCCGGACCGTTTGAATTTCGTTCTGTGCAAGCATTTAACCCGCTCAATCCCGGCGTGCATGAACCGGCCCGACAAGTTTGGTTTCGCTGTCGCGGTAAACTCCCGGATGATTTGGATTTACACCAAGTTTTACTAGCCTATGCTTCTGACTTTCAGTTGGTGGGTACCGCGTCCTTACCGCATGATGTTTCATTTTTAAGCGGAAAATTAATGTTGGCTAGTCTGGATCACGCCATGTGGTTTCATCGGCCTTGCAGGGTTGATGACTGGCTGTTGTATGCCTGCGATTCTCCCAGCGCTTCCGGTGGCCGTGGCTTGGCCCGTGGCAGTATTTATAATCGTGATGGGGTGTTGGTTGCGAGTACGGCGCAGGAAGGGGTGATGCGTAAGCTTCAGTAACTGTAGAAAATAGGCATGAAGACTATTCTTGGCGATTATTTTCCAAGTTAAAAAAACCCGCACAGGATGCGGGGTTTTTAACTCTTTACATTAAGGGCACCTCTATTAATTTTGGGTGTGTCAGATTGAGATTCAAAACTTGTCGGTTCAAGGCGTGAAATGCAGTTAATAGCTTGCTATTGACAAGTTTTACACCAAAAGTAGGCGCTTTAGGCGACGCAGAAGCGGCAAGTTTTGAATCTCAAGATGCGCGGTCATTGAATTAATAGAGGTGCCCTTAATATATTAGTTATTTTTTTATCAGCCCAATTGCAAACAATAAAACTACAGCACCAATAGTTGCGGTAATAATAGCACTTATCATGCCATTACCCACTGTTACGCCAAGCGTGGTTAACAACCAGCCGCCGATAAAGGCACCGATAATACCCACAATAATGTTGTTAACCAGACCACCCTTGCTTTTCATGATCATGCCGGCAAGCCAACCGGCCACAGCACCAACAATCAACCAGATAAATAGTGATTCAATTTCAAACATAGCATCCTCTCTCTTTAAGATAAAATCACGAACATCATTGTTCGACGGACTAATTGTAGACTAAACTACTACCTGTTCACAAATAAATGGAAATTATTCAATGTCGGTAAATAAAACAGCCAGTTGTATGCCTGAGGCAGGCAGCGTTGTCATCATCACCGGTGCCAGTAAAGGTATTGGTGCAGCTACGGCGAAAAAGCTTGCGGCTGATGGCTGCTGGGTGGTGGTCAGTAGTCGCTCGCAGGAAAATTGCCAGTTACTGGTTGATGAAATTGAACAAGCGGGCGGTGAAGCCCTCGCTGTCAGCTGTCATATCGGCGATGAGGATCAGCTGCAGGCATTGATTGATAAAACTATAAGCCATTGGGGTCAGATCGATGGGCTGGTATGTAATGCCGCTTCCAACCCGGTGTATGGGCCGGCGAAAGTAGTAGATTACAAAGCCTTCGAACTGATCATGCGAAACAATGTATACAGTGCTATGAAACTAACAGTGTTAGCTGCTGGGCATATGCAATCTGGCGGTTCTGTAGTAATTATCAGCTCGATTGCTGGTTTAATGGGTAGCCGCATGATCGGTGCTTATGGAGTTTCTAAGGCCGCAGAAATGGCGCTGATCAGAAATTTGGCACTGGATTATGGCAAGCAGGGCATTCGGGTTAATGGGGTGGCACCAGGACTGATAGAAACTGATTTCTCCAGTGCGCTGATGAATAATCCCGCATTAATGAATAAGGTACATAACGAATCTGCATTAGGACGAGTTGGGCAGCCGAATGATATTGCCGGCCCGATCTGTTTCCTGTTGAGCGATTGCGCTTCCTTTATCACCGGACAAACAATCATTGCCGACGGTGGCATGGTTATCGCCGATCCTTTATAGCCTGTAGGTGAGTAAATAAGATGAGCAAGCAATCCCTAAGATTGATGGTGGTACTGCTGACCGGGCTGTTGTCAGCAAGCAGCTTTGCGCAGGTGTATAAATACACCGATAAAAACGGGGTTATCTTTTACACCAATGTAAAGCCGTCGGGGCGCAAAGTTAGTATCTTAACATTCCCTTGTTATGTCGGTGAGGTGAAATGCCGCCAGATCAGTTGGGAAAAAGTCAGGCTCAATACCAGTAAATATGCCGAAATTATCAATAAGGCCGCAATTGCATCCTCCGTAGAACCGGCATTGATTCGCGCCATTATTCATGCCGAATCAGCATTTAATCCAAAGGCAGAATCCCCCAAAGGCGCGCAGGGCTTAATGCAACTAATGCCGTTTAACCACAAGCACTTGGGTGTCAGTAACCCGTTTTTACCTGAGCAAAATATTCCCGGTGGCGCGGCCCATCTGGCAGAGTTAAAAACCCAGTTTGATGATATAGATCTGGTTATCGCTGCCTATAATGCCGGTGCTGGAGCCGTGCGAAAATATAATGGGGTGCCACCTTTTAATGAAACTCGTGAATACCTGCGTCGGGTTAAAATATTATATCGTCGCTACGGACAGGCTATGTAAACGGAGGCGCAGATTAATCTTTATTTTAAACCTTTAGCCACGGATGCTGGCACATTTGGGCTTTCAGGGTTGGTTGTTAAAGTTCTTGTTTTAGGTATTACAACCAAATCCATGTCTTCCATTGGTATAGCACCAATTAAAGTTTCATCTCCTAGAACTAGTGCACCAGTAAACCCTTTTCTGTTCATGAAATCCATTTGTATAGGACCAACATAAGAAACTTTCTTTTTAGAGCCGTCTGCTAATGTCACTTCCCTTTTTTCTGCCTCCTGTAAATCAAGCTGAATGGCCACATGTTGTGGAATACATAAATGTAAAGCACCAGTATCTGCCAATGCTTTTATTTTCACTGGTAGTAAGTCAGGTTTTTTTGGGTTGCTTAATTTAATGGTTGCTGTCGTTAAACCCATTATCATATTCTCCGTAGTTATAATTTAATTATTACTATTCTCAATATTTTGAATATAGGTTAAGTACTAAGTACATTATACCAAAAGTTACCAGTAAATGCCGATTATTTTAACCAGGATGGCAGGGGCAGGTGCAGATTAATATATAACAATCATGCACATAGAAAAGAAGTTGCATATAATGAGCTAGGTCGCGCAAACAATGAGACCTTAGCCACCAGTGTGGCCTCCGGGCAAAGTATTAGCTTATTAGATCATGAAAGTTACTGTTTTCTTCACCTCCACCTGACCTTGACCAGGTCATTAGCCTGTTTGGTGCGGTGTTTAGTCGGAAAAGGAGTAAACTGTTGGCAAGATTGCAGTTTGTGTAAGTTTGGAGGGTCTATGAAAACGCTAAGGAATGCTTTAAAAGCACTTGTCTTGATAGTTTTTCTGCTGGTAGTAGTTGCGTGTAACACTGTGAAAAGCGTGAACCAAATAGGTGAAACCACATACCCTCTTACTGTTGGTGAGTGGGGTGGCACTTGGCTAGCAGGAGATAGTTCGCTGGTGCTAGAGGTGAAAGATACCAAAACAGGTGAAATTGAAATAATGTTTATCGAAAATGGCGAGATTGAAAAGCATACGGTTTTTGTGAGGCAAAATGGGGGTGATGCTTATATGAACCTCATAGATGAAGACAAACTGTATCTATTCGCCAAGTTCAAGAAATCAACAAATCAGATAATTATCTGGCTGCCATTAGAAAAAGAAATGAAACTGGCTATTAACAATAAACAGCTAGAAGGGGTAATAAGTGAAGGCTCCGATGTGATTATAAAATCTGATAAATTGAGTTTGAATAAATACTTTATAGCGAATAAGGAAAAAATATTATTTGACTATGAAGAGCCAATGATTTTTAGAAGACTGAATGAATAGAGGTGCCCTTAAAGAAATCCAAGACTAATTATGGCAGCAAAACCAACGAACAGGCATTCGCTAGTTAGTTTAACTCTAAAATATTAGCTTGGCATTGGTGATTGAATCCAGGTCGTTGAGTGCGGCAATAACTTCCTCGCAGGCCTTAACTTTCCATTCTTTCTGTAGGTGAAAACGCGCGCTGGCACGCTGGTTGCGGTAGTTGATAATGACGGCGGTTTCTCCACCCTGATAAGGGGCGAATGTATTTTGCAGTTGGTAGACCAGATTGTTTACCGGGCCTTTAATTTGTATGGCAATCGCCTTGGCGTAGTTGCTGCGGGCTTCGGCTAAAGTCATTACCCGGTTGCCTACCATGCGGTAACCACCACTGAAATTATCGGCTTTTACCGGGCCTTCAATAACGACGATTTCATCTTTGATAAAGCGGTCGGCGTAGAGTGTCCAGCTTTCATCATACAGCACCACTTCCACTTTACCGCTGCCGTCATCAAGCCCCACAAAAGCTTGTTTTCCGCGTTTTCTTATACCTACGACCAAGCCTGAAAGCACCATCTCAATGCCGGCTTGGCGGCGGCTGAGTTTAGGGTCTTGCGGGGCTTCGGGGATTTTCTCCGGTAGTGCCGACAACTGACAGCTGATGAAATTATTTAAGTCATCCCGCCAGCGATCCATCGGGTGACCGGAAAGATAAATACCTAAAGTTTCGCGCTCGCCACGCAGTCGTTGGTCTACTGGCCACTCGGGTATATCCAGGAGTTGGCCGGCAGGGCTATTAACGGAATCATCATCGCTAGCCCCCAGCGCATTGCCGAACATATCTACTTGACCAGCCTCAGCATCCCGTTGTTTTTGTTCTGCAGCCAGCATCGCATCCGGCATCATCACTCGTAGTCGCGCACGGTTTTTATCCGCATCAAGGCTGTCGAGCGCACCGGATCGAATAAATATATCCATGGCGCGTTTATTTACTTTGTTGAGATCCAGGCGCTGACAAAATTCCTGCAGGTTTGGGTATTCACCATTTTCTTCACGGTCATTGACGATAGCTTCAACTACGGCATGGCCAACACCTTTTATAGCACCAAGACCATAACGCATGGCGCCGGGGCTGACTGCTCTAAACTGCCACTCTGAGTAGTTTACATCCGGGGGCTCAATTTCAATCTTGCTGTGTTTGCAGTCTTCGATAAGGATAGCGACCTTATCGGTATTGTCCATATCTGCGGATAAAGTTGCCGCCATAAACTCAGCTGGATAATGGGCTTTCAGCCAAGCGGTTTGGTAGGCGATAAGGGCATAGGCGGCGGAATGTGATTTATTAAAACCATAACCCGCAAAAGTCTCCATCTGGTCGAAAATAAAGTTGGCTTTACTTTCCGATAGTTCGCGTTCGGATGAACCTTCAACAAATACCAGCCGTTGCTTGGCCATTTCTTCCGGTTTTTTCTTACCCATAGCACGGCGTAAAATATCAGCTGCGCCGAGCGAATAGCCCGCCAGTTCCTGGGCGATCTGCATCACTTGTTCCTGATACAAAATAACCCCATGAGTTGGTGCGAGGATGGGTTCTAGGCGTGGATCGGGGAAAGTAGTGGCAGCACGGCCATGTTTGCGTTCAACATAGTCGCCCACCATGCCGGATTCCAGCGGGCCGGGGCGGAACAGGGCGACCAAGGCGATAATGTCTTCAAAACTATCCGGCTGCAGACGCCGAATCAGGTCTTTCATGCCGCGAGACTCCAACTGGAACACGGCGGTAGTATCATGAGCCTGTAATAACTCGAAAGTTTTTTTATCTTCCAGCGCCAAACTTTCGATATCGATGGGATCTTTATCTTCCAATCGGCGCCGTTGGTTAATGGCTTTTATCGCCCAGTCGATAATCGTCAAAGTGCGCAGACCGAGGAAATCAAATTTCACCAAGCCGATGGTTTCTACATCGTCTTTATCGAACTGGGTAACCACGCTTTCACCGTCGGCTTCACAATATAGCGGGGTGAAATCGCTTAATGCGGAAGGTGCAATAACTACACCGCCTGCATGTTTGCCGGCATTTCGGGTCAGGCCTTCCAGCGATAACGCAAGATCGATGATGCCGCGGGTGTCTTCTTCCTTTTCGTAGCGCAGCCGCAGTTGCGGCTCTTCTTTCATCGCCTCTTCAAGTTTGATGCCGATGGTCATTGGAATCAATTTGGCGATAGAATCAACAAAGCCATAGCCGTGGCCCAAAACCCGACCGCAATCGCGGATTACCGCTTTAGCGGCCATGGTGCCGAAAGTGATGATTTGGGAGACTTGATCGCGACCATAGGTTTCAGCTACATAATCGATCACCCGGTCGCGTTGGTCCATGCAAAAATCGATATCGAAATCGGGCATGGATAAGCGTTCCGGGTTTAAGAAGCGCTCAAACAGCAGCTCGTATTTAAGCGGGTCAATGTCGGTAATTAGTAGTGCCCAGGCAACTACAGAACCAGCACCAGAACCACGCCCGGGCCCAACGGGAATATGTTTTTTCTTCGCCCAGCGGATAAAGTCGGCAACAATTAGGAAGTAGCCGGGGAATCCCATTTGATTTATGACCCCTAGCTCAATTTGCAGACGGTCGTAATAGTCTTTTTCGCTGAGGCCATCAGCAAGGCCGTGGCGTTGCAGTCGTTCTGCCAGTCCGACGGTGGCCAGTTCTTCAATATAATCATCCTCAGTTTCCCCCTCGGGTACAGGAAATGCCGGCAGCACATAATTCCCGAATTCCATCTTGAGATTACAGCGTCGGGCAATTTCTACCGAGTTTTCCAGTGCCTCGGGAATATCCTTAAACAGCAGCAACATGGCATCGGGGCTTTTGAGGTATTGCTCGTCTGTATAGCGACTGCTGCGGCGTGGATCACCGATGAGTTCGCCGTCATGGATGCAAACCCGGGCCTCATGTGCATGAAAATCTTGCTGTTTTAAGAAGCGCACATTGTTGCTGGCAACAACTGGGCAGTTTAGGCGATTAGCAAGTTGAATCGCTGGTTGGTTATAGCGTTCATCATTGCGATTGCCAATGCGTTGAATTTCAACATAAAAGCGTTGTGGGAAAAGCTCCATCCAGCTGCTCAATAAGGCTTCGGCACGATCTGCATGGCCATTGAGCAGGGCACGGCCTATATCACCGCTACGCCCAGCAGAAAGGGCAATCAGCCCATCAGTCTGGCCTTCCAGCCAGTAGCGTTTAATCATCGCCTGATGGTGATCCTGGCCTTCTTGCCAGGCCCGGGAAATGATCCGGCAAAGGTTCAGATAACCCGTTTTGTCCTGGCAAAGCAGAATTGCCCGATCCGGAGTAGACCTGTCTTCGGGGTTCTCAATTAACAGATCGGCACCTAATATCGGTTTAATTCCGGCCTTTTCCGCCGCCCGATAAAACTTAACCAAGGCAAACAAATTGTTCAAATCAGTCATCGCCACTGCCGGCATGCCGAGTTCAGCAGCCTTTGCTACCAGTTCAGCAGGCCTAACCATACTGTCGACAATGGAGAACTCGCTATGTAGGTGTAAATGTATAAAGGCGCTGGTCACGAATGAGTAATCTGAAGTTCTTATTTTGGGCTAACAATTATTGCAGGAATTGATGCCTGAATGTGAATTGATTTAGGTGCAATTGAATTAGTTGAACCTAAGCACTTCAAAACTTGAGCATCTGGCGCGAGTGGGTTATTATTCTGCCCCCGCAAGGTATGCGCGCGTAGCTCAGCGGTAGAGCACTACGTTGACATCGTAGGGGTCACTGGTTCGATCCCAGTCGTGCGCACCATTCGACAAGCTTTACCAACAATTTTACCAACAAATTGAATCAAAAACCCCGTCATTCCGGGGCAGCGAATAGCTGAACCCGGAAACCAGCGGGCGTGCCCAAGCCACTGGTTCACGGGTTCAGTTATTCGCTGCCCTGAGGTGACGGGTGGGAGTGATCTGTCAGAGAACGAAAACCTCTTTCAAATACCCCTCCAAAGGCGTAAAATACCGCGTATGAACAATGTATTGCGAACTATCAGTTCTACATAGTTAAAACGACCGTATGCCGTAACCGACAAACGGGCGCATGGCGCCTTTTTTATTGCGTAAATAAGCGTAAATAATTATAAAACACCCTCTGGGGAGAGAAAAATGCCGGCAATTACTTTACCGGATGGCAGTATCCGACAATTCGACCAGGCTGTAACCATTATGGATGTGGCCAATGATATCGGCCCCGGCTTGGCTCGCGCGACGCTGGCCGGCGAAATCGATGGCGAGCTGGTCGATGCCAGCACAGTTATCAGCACAGACAGCAAACTGCGCCTGATCACCGCCCGTGACCCTGAAGGCTTGGAAGTTATTCGCCACTCTACCGCGCATGTGTTGGCACAGGCGGTACAGCGTTTATTTCCAAAAGCGCAGGTCACAATCGGCCCGGTCATTGATAACGGCTTTTACTACGATTTTTCCTGGCCTGATGGCTTCTCCCCTGAAGACATTGACCGGATTGCTGCTGAAATGCGGCGGATCAAAAAAGATAATTTGCCCATCAGCAAGCAGGTGATGTCACGCGGTGAGGCGATCCAGTTTTTCAAACAAAAAGGTGAGTATTACAAAGTAGAGCTTATTGAATCTATCCCCGATGGCGAAGACTTAACGCTTTACACCCAGGGTGAGTTCACTGATCTCTGCCGCGGCCCGCATGCGCCTAGTACAGGTAAGTTGGGGGTGTTTAAACTCACCAAACAATCCGGTGCTTATTGGCGCGGTAATAGCGACAATGAAATGTTGCAACGCATTTATGGGACTGCATGGTCAGATAAAAAAGAACTGAAAGCCTATCTGTTGCGGATTGAAGAAGCCGAAAAACGCGATCACCGCAAACTTGCGAAACAGTTGGATCTTTTCCATATGCAGGAAGAAGCCCCCGGCATGGTGTTCTGGCACGACAACGGCTGGCGTATCTATACGGCTATTAAGGACTATATTCGCAAGCGTCTGCGGGCAGAGCATTATCAGGAAATTAACACCCCGGAATTGGTGGATATTTCGCTTTGGGAAAAATCAGGCCACGCGGAAAAATTCTCCGATGAGATGTTTATGACCGGCTGCGCAGATCGTAGGTATGCGATTAAGCCGATGAACTGTCCCTGCCATGTGCAGGTGTATAACCAGGGTCTACATTCCTATCGTGACTTACCCATGCGTATGGCCGAGTTCGGCTCCTGCCACCGCAATGAGCCTTCAGGCTCCTTGCATGGTTTGATGCGGGTGCGGGCTTTTGTCCAGGATGATGCGCATATTTTCTGCACCCCGGACCAAGTGCAGTCTGAGGCCGATGCCTTTATTAAATTACTTTATAGCGTTTATCGCGATTTTGGCTTTAACGATATTGAAGTGCTGCTCTCAACCCGCCCGGAAAAACGCGTGGGTGCGGATGAGCTTTGGGAAAAAGCAGAAAAAGCGCTGGCTGAATCACTTGATAATGCCGGGGTAGAATGGCAAGAAAACCCGGGCGAGGGTGCATTCTACGGACCGAAAATTGAATTCTCCTTGCGCGATAGCATCGGCAGGGTGTGGCAGTGCGGTACCCTGCAACTGGATTTTAATATTCCGGGTCGCCTCGATGCTACCTATATTGCTGAAGATAGCTCGCGGCAAACCCCAGTTATGTTCCATCGTGCGATTCTCGGGTCTATCGAGCGTTTTATTGGTATATTGATCGAACATTACGCAGGCGCCATGCCGGCATTTTTAGCCCCGGTACATGCGGTAGTGATGAATATTACCGATAAACAAGCAGATTATTGCCAAAAAGTAGTCAAAATCCTTGAAAAACAAGGCTTCAGGGTGAATTTAGACTTGAGAAATGAGAAGATCACCTATAAAATTCGCGAACATTCTTTAATGAAAGTGCCTTATTTGTTGGTTATCGGTGATAGAGAGGTCGAAAATCAGCAGGTTGCGGTTAGAAAACGCGGCAATGAAGACCTAGGCAGCATGTCAGTGGAGGCATTTGCAGAAATGCTGGCAGCCGATATAGCGGCCTATGGCAGAGTCGATTAACCAAAGTAGGTTGGTCAAAGTAGAATGGCCAAAGTAAATTTGGCCAAAGTAAATTAAATTTAAACTAGAAGACCTATACTTAGTAAAGCTGTAAAGCTAATTAAGTATTTAGACGGGACAGAGGAGAAATAACCCATCGCTACAAAAAAAGAAACGCGCCGTAACGGTACCATCACGGCCAGAGAAATTCGTGTTATTGCAGCAGACGGCGAGCAGGCCGGGATCATGAGTCTGGAAGAAGCTCTGGAAATAGCTGGGGAGCAAAGTCTGGACCTGGTGGAAATATCACCGAATGCGAGCCCACCGGTTTGCAAGATCATGGATTACGGTAAGTACCGCTTTGAAAATTCAAAGCAGAAACAGCAGTCCAAAAAGAAACAAAAACAGGTGCAGCTGAAGGAAGTCAAATTCCGACCGGGTACTGAAGAAGCCGACTATCAGGTAAAAATGCGGAATATTCACCGTTTTATCGATGCAGGTAACAAAGTTAAGGTTACCCTGCGTTTCAAGGGTCGCGAAATGGCTCACCAAGAACTAGGCCGTGACTTACTCAAGCGAGTTGAGTTCGACATGGGAGAAGATATTGTCGTTGAACAATTTCCAAGAATGGAAGGTCGTTTGATGGTAATGATGCTAAATCCTAAAAAATCGGTATAATAGCCGGCTGGATTTAGAAAAAGGTTCGTTACTGCCCTAAAAAAGGCAAAACGAATTTAAAGAAGCGCCGCCAAGCAGTAAAGCGTCATCATTTTTGTAGAGATGAACGCTTGAGCGGAGTATTAAAATATGGCCCTGAATGGGGTTTAGGAGCAACAAATGCCTAAGATGAAGACCAACCGGGGCGCGGCTAAGCGTTTCCGTAAAACGGCCTCCGGCAAATTTAAGTGCGGACATGCCAACCACAGTCATATCCTGACGAAAAAGGACCAGAAGCGTAAACGCCGTTTGCGTGGTGGAAATATGGTTACACCTGCAGACACACGCGTCGTACGACGCTTGCTGCCCTACGCATAACCTTTTCGGTTTAAGGAGAATATAAAATGGCTAGAGTTAAACGCGGAGTAACCGCAACCCGTCGTCACAAAAAGACACTAAAAGCAGCGAAAGGCTATTACGGCGCGCGTCGTAAAGTTTATCGTGTTGCCAAACAAGCAGTCACTAAAGCAGGTCAATACGCTTATCGTGATCGTAAAAACAAAAAGCGGCAGTTTCGTCGTCTCTGGATTGTGCGCATTAATGCCGCAGCCCGGATAAATGGCTTGTCCTACAGCCGCATGATAAATGGCCTCTCCATTGCTGAGATCGAAATTGATCGTAAAGTACTGGCAGATTTGGCGATACATGATGCAGCAGGATTTGCAGCACTGGCAGAAAAAGCCAAGGCCAGCCTCGCTTAGTTTAAAGTTTTATCGCCCTGATCGGGGCTTTGTAAGCAAAAACTAATAGAAGGGAAGGGCCAAGGTCCTTCCCTTTTTTTATGCCGCCGATTTTTGCGGTTTGTAAAACGATTTGTAAATCATTGGAAATTCATAAAAGTGGATTCACTGAATAAAATATTAGATGCCGCTCTAGCAGGAATCGATGCCGCAGCCGACCTTAAGGCGCTGGATGATATCCGGGTTGAGTATATGGGCAAGAAAGGCCAGATTACGGCCTTGCTGAAATCGTTGGGTGGTATGCCGCCTGAACAGCGTAAAACTGCTGGTCAAGCGATTAACCAGGCCAAGCAGGCAGTACAGACGGCAATTAATACGCGTCGTGCCGGTATGGAAAAGGCGGCCTTAGATACTCGTCTGGCAGATGAATCCATTGATGTTAGTTTACCGGGTCGTGGTGTCGAGCGTGGCGGCTTGCATCCGGTCACTCATACTATGGAGCGGATTACCGAAATCTTTTCACGCCTTGGCTTTTCTGTCGCTACCGGGCCTGAAATCGAAGATGATGAACACAATTTTGAAGCTCTGAATTTCCCCGCGCATCATCCTGCCCGGGCAATGCATGATACTTTCTATTTTCCGGATGGTCGCTTATTGCGTACCCACACATCTCCGGTGCAAGTCAGAGTAATGAAACAACAACAACCACCGCTGCGGATTATCGCCCCGGGTAAAGTTTATCGTAGCGATTCAGATATGACCCATACGCCGATGTTTCATCAGGTAGAGGGGTTGCTGGTGGATAAAGATGTAACTTTTGCCGATTTAAAAGGTGTGCTGCAGGAGTTTGTAAACGCTTTTTTCGAAGAAGAATTGGCGATCCGCCTGCGACCTTCATATTTCCCTTTCACTGAGCCCTCAGCAGAAGTTGATGTGGCCTGGGATAAAGGTGATGGCTCCGAACCCGGTTGGCTGGAAGTGCTTGGCTGTGGCATGGTGCATCCGAATGTTCTCAAGGGCTTGGGTATCGACCCCGAGGTCTACACTGGTTATGCCTTCGGTCTGGGTGTTGAGCGCTTTGCAATGTTGCGCTATGGGGTTAAGGACTTGCGGCAATTCTTTGAGAATGATCTGCAGTTCCTCGGTCAGTTTCGTTAATTAGAACCGTTAATTAGCAAGATAATTAGCAAGTTAGTTAGGATAGGTAAACAAAATGCAATTTAGCGTTAACTGGCTCAAGCAATGGGTCAATATTTCAGACACTCCCGAGCAACTCAGCGAACAGCTGACCATGGCCGGCCTAGAAGTGGATGCCACAGCAGCGGCCGCAGCTGAATTCAGCGGAATTATCGTGGGCAAAATCCTGAGTGCAGAGCCGCATCCCGATGCAGATAAACTGCAGGTTTGTGAGGTCGATTCTGGCAATGGCTTATTCCAAATTGTATGTGGCGCCCCCAATGCCCGTGCGGGCCTAGTGGCTCCATTGGCTGTCGTTGGTGCAGTATTGCCCGGCGATTTTGTAATTAAAAAGGCCGCATTACGCGGGGTTGAATCCAATGGTATGTTATGTTCCAGTAAAGAGTTAGGCTTGGCTGAAGATGCCGGTGGCTTAATGGAGCTTCCCCATAATGCGCCGCTAGGCACTGATTTACGTGAATACTTGCAGCTAGAGGATACCTTACTGGAGCTCGACCTAACCCCAAATCGGGCGGATTGCCTTTCTATTCGGGGTATTGCTCGGGATGTGAGTGCGGTCTGTGGTGCGGATTTTATTCCCCACGAAATATCCGCGGTTGCAGCAACCACAGAGCGTTTGATTGATGTGGAGCTTGAAGATCCGGCCGCCTGCCCACGCTATATTGGCCGGGTGATTGAAGGTCTGGATGCAAGCGCTGAAACGCCTATTTGGATGATAGAAAAACTCCGCCGCAGTGGTGTGCGTTCTCTCGGCCCATTGGTGGATGTGACTAATTTTGTGCTGTTGGAGCTGGGCCAGCCAATGCATGCCTTCGACCTAGATAAAATTACCGGCGGTATCGTTGTGCGCCGTGCGGCAGTTGGTGAAAAGCTAGTCCTGTTGGACGGCAGTGAAGCCGAGCTGGATAGTGATTTATTGCTGATTGCCGATGACAATGGGCCGTTAGCACTGGCCGGTATTATGGGTGGTGAGGCTTCAGCTTGTGATGACGATACCAGCAATATATTTCTGGAAAGTGCATTCTTTGATCCCGCTGTAATCATGGGTAAATCAAGGCGTTTTGGCTTGCATACTGATTCTTCCCACCGCTTTGAGCGCGGAGTTGATCCCGAGGCTCAGGTCGAGGCAATAGAACGGGCAACCGGTCTGTTGCTGGAAATTTGTGGTGGTAAGCCAGGGCCTGTCATTGTGGCCGAGTCCCCTGTCAACATTCCACAGCGTCATCCGGTAACTTTACGTTTAGCAAGAATAAACAAAGTGCTAGGCAGCAGTTTGCAGGCAGATGACGTCGAGCCAATTCTGCAGCGCCTGGGCTTCACCATCGAAACCACAGCAGAAGGCTGGAACATAACCCCGGCTGGCGCGCGTTTTGATATCGAAATTGAAGAAGACCTGATCGAAGAAGTTGCCCGGGTCTATGGCTACAATAACTTGCCCACCCGCATGCCGGCGGGAAGTATTCCTGCGCCAATATTGCCAGAGCGCGAAATTAGCCTCCGGCGTATGCGCCAAGCTATGGTCGCTAATGGTTACAGCGAGGCTATCAATTACAGCTTTATTGAGCATAAAGTTCTGAATGCTGTCGGTCAGGGTGATCGGGCGTATGCACTGGTTAACCCCTTATCTGCAGATATGGATGTTATGCGCACCAATCTATTGGCGGGTTTATTAATGAACCTGGATAGCAACCAGCGCCGTCAACGCGAGCGTATCCACATGTTCGAGCTTGGCAATGTCTTCGCTGCAAGTACGCGCAAGGGTGCCGCACCAGAGCAGACACTGCGTCTGGCGGCGGTTGCCAGCGGCAGTGTAGTGCCGGAACAATGGGCGGAAAAATCCCGGCCTATGGACTTTTTCGATATCAAAGGTGATTTGCAAAGAGTGCTGGCACTACGCGGACAGGATGATGTCGAGTTTGTCTCCACTAATGAGTATGCCTGGCTGCACCCGGGGCAGGCGGCAAAATTGGTGATTAATACCGAAACTATCGGCTGGATCGGCGCTGTCCATCCACAAGTATTAAAGCAATTTAAAATTAACAGCGATGTGTTTGCCTTTGAATTAAATGCACAAAATGCACAGAAGCGAGAGCTGCCATTGGCGAAAAATATTTCTCGTTATCCAGCCATTCGAAGAGATCTGGCTATCGTAGTATCAGAAACCGTCAGTTATGCTGAGATAATGCGGGTGATTCGCAATACGGCGGGTGATTTATTGGCTGATTTAGGCGTTTTTGATGTCTATCAGGGTGAGGGTGTAGAAAAAACTTGTAAAAGTTTGGCTATTAGCTTGATTTTACAAGATGTTTCAAGCACTCTAAAGGACGAAATCGTAGATTCCATCATTATTGATGTGATTTCTGCACTGGAGGCGCAACTTGGCGCCAGGTTAAGAGGTAAGTAATGGCTTTAACAAAAGCAGATATTTCCAACGCTTTGTTTGATGAAGTAGGTTTAAACAAGCGTGAAGCCAAAGAATTCGTAG